>NZ_JBBCIR010000014.1:0-134876 GCF_037189885.1 Paludisphaera sp. | reverse complement strand
GCCGCCGCCCCGGATCGTCGGGGCGGCGGCCTCTCGTGAATACAGTGGTGTGGATCGTCGCGGCCGGTCAGTTCGCCTCGACGAGCGGGGTGACCGAGGCCAGGCGGTTCACGATATTGGCGGCGTCCTCGGCGCGCCTGGGATCGGCGTATTTCGCGAGCGGGGCCGAGACGGTCTCGTCCGAGTAGACGCCGACGACCGTGGACAGGCCGTGGGACAACCTGGTCTCGGCCCGGAGGAACAGCCCCGAGCGGATCAGGGAGATCAGGTTGTGCTGCCAGAGCTGCGTGTCGGCCAGTTTCGCGGTCATGGCGATCCTCGTTTCTATGTCTCAGGTCCCTTCGACCTGCGTCTTGATGTTGCCGCCGGGAACCAATCTCGCTCATCCGTCGTCGTTCGAGCTCCCCATCGGGGATCGTCGCGGGACTCAAGAAGCTCGACGCGCGGCGTTCGACGGCCCTTAACCGATCTCCTCCGAACCCTTCATTCTTACAGACGCTGGGAAGGCCGTCCGAGTTCGCGACTTCCTTCCCGAGCCGGGGTGCTTCCCCTTAACCCAAATGTAACCCACTTCCCCCGCGTGCCAAGCGGCGCCCCCCTCGATTCTCCAGGATTCCCCCGGGCGATGGTTTTGGCCAGAGCAAAACCGGGACCGAATCGCGATGATCTTGACGGCGGCGCGCCGGGCTACTCCTCGGCGTCCGGGCGGGTTTCCGCCGACCACGCACGTCGGGGCTCCGCAAGGAAGGACGTCCTCTGGGCTTGGGCGTGACTCGACGTCGCCCGATCACCTCGTCGGGCCTCCTCGTCGCGTCTTCAATGGGATGATCGTCGTCCGGGCGAATCCGTTTCATCCTATCCCGCGATTGCAAATCCTGCCGAATTTCCGTGCGACGGCCGCCTCGTCGGCGGGCGGATTGGCCTCGCCTCCCGGGGCGTCGCCGGGTATGACGAACCTGGCGCGTGGTCGTCGCCGTCGAGGAGGAGCGAGGAGGCTCATGAACTACAGGATCGCCCTGGCCGCGCTGATCGCGGTCTCCACGTCGCTCCGGCTCGCGGCCGCCGGCTCGCTCGGGCTCGGCAACGACGAGGCCTACCACTTCCTCTACGCGATCCACCCCGCGGCCAGCTACTTCGACCACCCGCCGATGGTCGCCTGGGTGGAGCGGATGGGCCTCATGCTGACGGGGCCGTTCTCGGTGATGGGGCTCCGCCTGGGGTTCGTCGCGCTCGCCGCCGGCTCGACCTGGCTCATGGCCCGGATCGCGCGACGCTGGCACGGGGAGGCCGCCGGCTTCTTCGCCGCGCTGGCGCTCTGCCTATCCGGTTATTACGGCCTGGCGGTCGGTACGTTCGCCCTGCCCGACGGCCCCCTGCTCTTTTTCTGGCTGCTGACCCTCGACCGGATCGACCTGGCCCTGGAGCGCCCCGACCGGGCGCGGAACTGGCTGGCGGTCGGGCTGGCGTGGGGCCTGGCGATGTGCGCCAAGTATCACGCGATCTTCCTCCCCGCCGGGACCGTCCTCTATCTCCTGCTCCGCCCGGAGCGCCGGCGGCTGCTGCTCAGGCCGGGGCCGTGGCTTGCGGTCGCGGCGGGGCTGCTGATCTTCAGCCCGGTGATCGCCTGGAACGCCCAGAACGGCTGGGCGTCGTTCGCGTTCCAGGGAGGGCGGGCGATCGGCGGCCTGACCCCCAGGCCCGACTTCCTCCTGGCCGCGATCGGCGCCCAGGCGGCCTACCTGTTCCCGTGGATCTGGCTGCCGCTGATGGTCGTCGGCTGGCGGCTTGTCCGCGGCTGGCGCGACGCCGGCGAGCGGGGCCGCCTGGCCCTCTGCCTGAGCGTCGCGCCGCTGGCCGCGTTCACGGCGGTCGCCTGCTTCCGGCCGGTGCTGCCGCACTGGGGGTTGGTGGGCGTCCTCCCCCTCTTCCCCGCGCTCGGGAAGGCGATGGCCGATCGCGCCCGGGCCAACCCCGGCCGGACTCGGCGGCGGGTCGCGCTGGCCTCGGCGTTCTCGGTCGGGCTGCTTGCGCTGGCGATCGGCCAGTACCACCGGGGCTGGCTCCAGCGCGGACCCGACGGCGACGGCTTCGGCCCGCTGACCGCCAGGACCGACCCGACGGCCGACGCCCACGGCTGGGACCAGGTGGCCGAGAGGCTCGATCGGCTCGGCGTCCTGGACGACCCCCGGACGTTCCTGTTCACCCGCAACTGGTATCAGAGCGCCCACCTCGCCCACGCGACGAGGCTGCGACGGCCGGTCCTCTGCTACAACCTCTCGGACGCCCGGGGCTTCGCGTTCTGGAGCGACCCGGCCGACTGGATCGGCCGCGACGGGGTCATGGTCATGATCAATAACGACTACACCCCCTTCGGCTTCTACGAGTACTGGTTCCACGGAGTTGAGGCCCTCGACGACTTCGAGGTCACGCGCGGCGGCAAGCCGATCCGGCGGGTGCGAATCTTCCGGCTGAACGACCAGCGGATCGCCTTCCCGTTCGCCTATGCCCCTCCGCCGATGCTCCCGAACCACCGATCCCTGGACTGGTACGGCCCGGCCGGCGAGGAGCCCCCGCGCGTCGGCGAGCATCGCGGGGTCGTCCGGCGCTGATCCGCCCGGCGTGACAGGGGGCGGGTCGATCCCTTATCCTCGGGGTTCGCGGCGATCGCCGCGCCTCGGGCCGTCCGATGGCCCAGGGCGAGGGCGATGGGCTCGGAACTCCAGGAGGCGGACCCGTGAAGTGGCATGCGACGACGATCCTCTCGGTGCGCAAAGGGGGGAAGGTCGCGATCGGCGGCGACGGCCAGGTGACGCTGGGGACCCAGGTCATGAAGGCCGACGCGGTGAAGATCCGCAAGCTGCTGGATGGCAAGGTTGTCGTCGGCTTCGCGGGCTCGGCCGCGGACGGCTTCGCGCTCCTCGAGCGGTTCGAGGCCAAGCTGAAGGACCATCCCGAGAACGTCCCCCGCGCGGCGATCGAGCTGGCGAAGCTCTGGCGGACCGATCGGGCCCTGCGCCGGCTGGAGGCGGTGCTGCTGGTCGTCGACGCCCGGCACAGCCTGATGCTCACCGGCTCCGGCGACGTGATCCAGCCGACCGACGGCATCCTCGCGACCGGCTCCGGCGGCGGCTTCGCCCTGGCCGCGGCGCGGGCGCTGATCGGCCACTCGAACCTCTCCGCCGCCGAGATCGTCCGCGAGTCGCTGGCCATCGCCGGGGGGATCGACATCTACACGAACACGAACCTGACGGTGGAGGAACTCCCGTGCCAGAGCACGAGCTGACGCCGCGCCAGATCGTCGCCGAGCTGGACCGCGACATCGTCGGCCAGGCCGACGCCAAGCGCGCCGTGGCGATCGCGCTTCGGAACCGATGGCGGCGGCGGCGGCTCTCGGACGAGCTGCGCGCCCAGGTGACGCCGAAGAACATCCTCCTGATCGGCCCGACGGGCGTCGGCAAGACCGAGATCGCCCGCCGGCTGGCGACCCTCGTCGGCGCGCCCTTCGTGAAGACGGAGGCGACCAAGTACACCGAGGTCGGATACTACGGCCGCGACGTGGAGAGCCTGATCCGCGACCTGGTCGAGGCGGCCATCCTCCTCGTCCGCGAGGTCGAGCGGAAGCGCGTCCAGGAGCAGGCCGAGGCCCGCGTCGAGGACCGGCTGCTCGACCTGCTCCTGCCGGCGTCCCCCTCCCCCGCCCCCTCGCCGTGGGAGCCGACCCCGCCCCCCGGCGCGGCCGACGAGGCGGCCGAGCGTCGGGCGCGGTCGCGCGACAAGCTCCGCGCCCGCCTGGCCGCCGGGGAGCTGGAGGACCGCGAGGTCGAGATCACCGTCCCCGGCCGCGCCGCCGCCCCGGTCTCGATCCTGGGCGCGGGCAACATGGAACAGATGGAGATGGACATCCAGGGCATGTTCGAGAAGATCATGCCCAGGCCCACCTCGTCGCGACGCCTCACCGTCCGCGAGGCCCGGCCGATCCTGCTCCAGCAGGAGGTCGACTCCATGCTCGACCCCGAGAAGGTGAACCGGGCGGCCGTCGAGCTGGCCCAGGAATCCGGCATCGTCTTCATCGACGAGATCGACAAGGTGGCCGGCGACGACGGCGGCTCGCGCGGGCCCGACGTCTCCCGCCAGGGGGTCCAGCGCGACCTGCTGCCGATCGTCGAGGGGACGACGGTCAACACCAAGCACGGGCCGGTGAAGACCGACCACGTCCTGTTCGTCGCCGCCGGCGCCTTCCACCGCTCCAAGCCCTCGGACCTCATGCCCGAGCTGCAAGGCCGGTTCCCGATCCGCGTCGAGATGCACGACCTGGCCCGCGACGACTTCGCCCGCATCCTCCGCGAGCCTCGCGCCTCGCTCCTGCGCCAGTACGAGGCCCTCCTCGCCACCGAGGGCGTCCAGGTGGAGTTCACCGACGACGCCATCGAGGCGATGGCCGACCTGGCGTTCCAGGTGAACCGCTCCACCCAGAACATCGGCGCCCGTCGCCTCCACACCATCCTGGAGCGCGTCCTGGACGATGTCAGCTTCGACGCCCCCGAGAAGCAGGGCCAACGAGTCACCGTCGACGCCGCCCTGGTCCGCGCCCGCCTGGAGGATGTCGCCAGGGACGAGGACCTCAGCCGCTACATCCTCTGATCGTCGGCCGCCGAACCCCTGGGTCCGGTTGGCTTCGTTCGTCAATCGCGGTGAAGCCCGAGGTCGGCGTTAGGCTTTTAGCTAATAGGATTTACGGCAAAGTCCGGTTGGCTTCGTTCGTCGTGTTCGAAGTGGTTTTCCGTCGCGTGGCGGGCGTCTGGTCCCCCGTCCTCATGGGCGTCGTCGGGACGAGGGCCTCGTCCGCGGTGCCCTCGCGATTGAGGGTGGCCGCGTCGTGGACCCATGTGGGTTCGTTCGTCATCGGCGGTCTTCCCAGGATTCGCGATTAAGTCTTGTCCGATGGAAGTTTGCGTCCAATGACCGTTGGCTTCGTTCGTCGTTTTCGAGGGCGCGTCGCGGTCATTTTCGCCCCCCTCTCCCGCCGGGAGACGGTAGCCGCGACAGCGGCGGTAGCGTCGCTCTTCGGATGACCATCATGACGGCCTTCCCCCTCGCGGGGAGGACGGGGGGACCAGGCGAGTCGGCCGCCGGGAAGCACGGCCGGTCGGGCGGGCTTCCGTAATCCCGAGGTCCCCATGCTCGACGTCCCCCTCTCCTGACCGCTTCGCGGTCTGTCCTCCCCCGCGAGGGGGGAAGACGGTTCACGCCGCGACATCTCCGAGATCCGACGACTCCCGTCCGTCCCTTTGGGACACCATCTCCCGACGGGAGAGGAAAGCCCTTTGCCTGCTCGATAAGGGAGTAATGTCCCGCGACCACCTGGCGCGTGACCTCGCCGATCGGGCCGCCGGGTCGCCCTGAATCCGCGTGCGTGTTGTCAAGGAGCCGAGGATCGCATGATCCCTCAGCATGGAGTGCGCGACGAATCGCGGTTCGAAATCGGAAATCCGGGAAACTTTCCGAAATCGTCGCCAGGTCCGGGTTGGAGAGCCCCCTACCCAGGCGCCGAGGGTATTCCCTATAATCGACGGCGGAAAACGTATCATTGGGAGGACGGATGAGCAGCGGCAGTTACAACCTGACCCACCTGAAGGTCCTTGAGGCGGAGAGCATCCACATCATCCGCGAGGTGGCCGCGGAGTTCGAGCGGCCGGTGATGCTCTATTCCATCGGCAAGGACTCGGCCGTCATGCTGCGGCTGGCGCAGAAGGCGTTCCATCCGGGCCGGCTCCCGTTCCCGCTCCTGCACGTCGACACCACCTGGAAGTTCCGGGCGATGATCGAGTTCCGCGACCGTTTCTGTCGCGAGCAGGGGCTCGACCTGAAGATCTGGATCAACCCGGACGGCGTGGCCCAGAACATCAACCCCTTCGACCACGGGTCGAAGAAGCACACCGACGTGATGAAGACGGCGGGGCTGAAGCAGGCGCTCAACCATTACCAGTTCGACGCCGCCTTCGGCGGGGCGAGGCGAGACGAGGAGAAGAGCCGCGCCAAGGAGCGCGTCTACAGCTTCCGCGACCGCCTGCACCAGTGGGATCCCAAGAACCAGCGGCCGGAGCTGTGGGACCTCTACAACGGCAAGGTCAACAAGGGGGAGAGCATCCGCGCCTTCCCCCTGAGCAACTGGACCGAGCTGGACGTCTGGCAGTACGTCCACCTGGAGAACATCCCGATCGTGCCCCTCTACTTCGCCGACGTCCGCCCGGTCGTCGAGCGGGACGGCACGCTCATCATGGTGGACGACGACCGGATGCGGCTGCTCCCCGGCGAGAAGCCGATGATGAAGCGGGTGCGGTTCCGCACGCTGGGCTGCTACCCGCTCACGGGGGCGATCGAGAGCGACGCCACGACCCTCCCGGAGATCATCGAGGAGATGCTGGTGGCGAGGAACTCCGAGCGCCAGGGCCGGGTGATCGACCACGACGAGTCCGGGTCGATGGAGCAGAAGAAGCGCGAGGGGTACTTCTAAAGATGCAAGTCGTTGACCTGAGCCGGGAAGACATCCACTCCTACCTCGCGCGCCACCAGAAGAAGGAGCTGCTGCGCCTGCTGACCTGCGGCAGCGTCGACGACGGCAAGAGCACCCTCATCGGCCGCCTCTTGCACGACACGAAGACGATCTACGAGGACCAGCTCGCCGCGGTCAGGCGCGACAGCGAGAAGGTCGGCACGACCGGCGCGGGGGAGGTCGACCTGGCCCTGCTGACCGACGGCCTGAAGGCCGAGCGCGAGCAGGGCATCACGATCGACGTGGCCTATCGCTACTTCTCGACCGACCGCCGCAAGTTCATCATCGCCGACACGCCGGGGCACGAGCAGTACACGCGCAACATGGCCACCGGCGCGTCGACCTGCCAGCTCGCCGTCATCCTCATCGACGCCCGCCACGGCGTCATGACCCAGACGCGGCGGCACTCGTTCATCGTCTCGCTGCTGGGGATCCGCCGCGTGGTGGTGGCGGTGAACAAGATGGACCTCGTCGGCTACTCCGAGGAGGTCTTCGAGCGGATCCGCGAGGACTACACCGGGTTCGTCGCCAAGCTGGACATCCCGGACGTGGCGTTCATCCCGATGTCGGCCCTGAAGGGGGACAACGTCGCCACCCGGAGCGAGGCGATGCCGTGGTATCAGGGCCCCGCGCTCCTGGACCACCTGGAGACGGTGCACATCGCCAGCGACCGGAACATGGCCGAGCTGCGGTTCCCGGTCCAGTACGTCATCCGGCCCAACCTGGACTTCCGCGGCTTCGCCGGCACGGTCGCGTCCGGCATCCTCCGCAAGGGGGACGAGGTCACGGCGATCCCCTCGGGCAAGCGGAGCCGGGTGAAGTCGATCGTGACCTACGACGGCGAGCTGGACGAGGCCTTCGCCCCCCAGGCCGTGACCGTCACGCTGGAGGACGAGATCGACGTCAGCCGCGGCGACATGCTGGTCCACCCCGACCAGCCGCCGTCGGTGAGCAACGAGCTGGAGGCGATGGTGGTCTGGATGGCCGAGCAGCCGCTCGTCCCCGGCCGGCCCTACACGCTGAAGCAGACGACGCGGCAGGTCTCCGCGGAGGTGGCCTCGTTCCGCTACGGCGTCGACGTCAACACGCTGGAGCACCGGCCGATCACCCGGCTGGAGCTGAACGAGGTCGGCCACCTCCAGCTCACCCTGACCCAGGCCCTGGCCTGCGACCCCTACCGCGTCAACCGGGCCACCGGGGCGTTCATCCTGATCGACAGGATCACGAACAACACGGTCGGCGCCGGGATGATCCTGGAAGGGGGCCGCCCCCCCGGCGACGTCTGGGGCGCGGAGCCGGTGGCGCGGCTGAAGTCGCGCGAGAGCCTGGTCGCCCCCGCCGAGCGCGAGGAGCGCCTCGGCCAGGTCCCGGCGACGATCCTGCTGGTCGGCCTGACCGGCTGCGGCAAGAGCCGGATCGCCTACGCCCTGGAGCGCCGGCTCTGGGACGAGGGGCGGACGGTGGCGGTCCTCTACGGCCAGAACATGCGCCAGGGCCTCAACCGCGACCTGGGCTTCACGGCCGACGACCGCTCCGAGAACCTCAGGCGTTCGGCCGAGGTCGCGAAGCTGATGAACGACGCCGGCCTCGTCACCATCGGGGCCTTCGTCGCCCCGCACGAGACCGTCCGCGAGCGGGCCAAGGACCTGATCGGCCGCGACCGCGTCCTGGAGATCTACTGCACCGCCCCCATGGAGGTGATGCGGAAGCGCGACCAGAGCGGCGCCTACCGCCTGGCCGACGAGGGTAAGATCGCCCAGATGCCCGGCGTCACCGCCGCCTTCGAGGAGCCGAAGTCCCCCGACCTCGTGCTCCAGACCGACCAGGTCAGCGTCGAGGAGAGCGTCGACCGGATCGTCGAGCTGATGAAGGCCAGGGGGTTCCTGACCCCGCGGGCTTGATCGTTCGCCATGATAACGGCCTTCCCCCCCGGTGGGGGAAGGTGGCCCGAAGGGCCGGATGAGGGGGGGACGAGCGAGACGGCTGGCGGAGATCGCGGGGGCTTTCCCACGGGCGTCGGCCAGGGCCGGGGTCCCGAAATCCGGAACCCCGCGGGCGAGCCCCCCTCATCTGACCGCTTCGCGGTCTGTCTTCCCCCACCGGGGGGGAAGTCCGTTTTGGATAACGTCGCCGAAGCGGCGCTGTCACTCGCTCCTACGCCCTTCCCGCCCGCCCCGGCTTCGGGGGGGGCTTGGGCCGGTGTTCGAGCTTCCCTTCCTCCAGGTGCTTGAGGTCGTCGGCGGTGGGTTGCTGGGCGTCGCGGAGCGCGTAGGCGGCGTCCCGCGCGGCGTCCCAGTCGCCGGATCGTCCCTTGGCGATGATCTCCTGGAAGGCGGCGTACTCGGCGTCGGAGCACTTCCCGGAGGCGCGACGCTCCTCGACGAGCGCCGCGCTCTTGTCGAGCCATTTCGGCTCGCGGGTGCTGGTGGCGGTCGCCAGCGAGACGACCAGGTCGCGGTTCTCGCCGGACACCTGGGTCCCCCCGCAGCCCGAGGCCGCGAGGATCGCGCAGGCGACCAGCGGGGAGGCGAGGATCGCCCGCGGCCGAGGAAATCGGCGTTGCATGACGTTCGCTCCCCTTGGTCAGAACTGGTCGGCGCCGATGACCTCGCCGCCGGCGCGAGTCGCCAGCGCCGCCCAGACGAGCTGGCCGATGTTCGAGGAGGCGAATCGGACCGAGCCGTCACCCATCAGGACATTGCACCCGCCGGGGTGCTCGGCGTACATGGCGCAGACCTTCGCCATCCGCGAGTTCGGCGGGTGGATCATCGGCGGGTCGTCGTCGGGGTTCGGGCCGCTATGCACCAGCGCCTGCGTCGCGGAGGGCTCGCAGTGGGCGAAGGCGAACCGCCGCGTCGGGCAGCTCACGGCGCCGGGGACGACCCCGACCCAGGTGAAGTCGCTGAGGGTGGCCGAGTGCTCGCCGACGAACACGGTGTTCGACAGGCCGTCGGTCACCGCGGAGACGCCGATCCGGCTGTTGCGATAGATCGGCCCGTCCGCGATCGGCGACCAGTCGTCGATCGTGAACGCCCAGCCCTCCGCCCGGCCGGAGTTCGCCGCGTAATGCGACCGGCTGAACGTCGCCAGCGTCGCCCCCCCCTCGTCCTTCACGTCGTAGACCTTGGTGGGCTCGCTCACCGACGGGCAGAGGTACGTCGCCACCGAGGCCCGCGCGCCGGTCACGTTGGAGACGTGGTGGCTCGGCAGGTTCACGTTGAGCGCGGAGTAAAGCGGCGTCTGCTCCATGAACGGGAGCAGGAGCGCGCCCCAGGCCCAGCCGGGGCCGGCGTCGCGGGTATCCGGGTCGGGCGCGCCCATGATCGGGTTGCCCCCGCGGAGAGTCAGGTAACCCGAGGGGAAGCTCCCCTGCGCGTCGTGATAACCGTGCATCGCCAGCCCGATCTGCTTCAGGTTGTTGGTGCACTGGGCGCGACGGGCGGCCTCGCGGGCCGACTGGACGGCCGGTAGCAAGAGCGCGATGAGCACGGCGATGATCGCGATGACGACGAGCAATTCGATGAGCGTGAAGCCGGCCCTGGGCCGGGTATGAGCGGTATGCGGCACGGGAACCTCCAGGCGTGCGGGATCGGGATCGGATGATGTGTGTCGATCGGGGCGCGACGGGGCGGCACGCCGGGGCGTGTCGTGGGCGAGCCGCGCAGGGCGTCGCCTCGCGATCCGATGATGGGGATGGAGGGCCTTCGCATCGGGCGCGCGAATACGCGACGACCTGGCGCGTGGCCTCAGGCGATGGGGAGATGAGGGGCGGGCGCGGGCGGTGCGCGCGATGGCGCGACCGTCCGGAATTCGAGGGGAGGGAGTTGGGCCTGGAGGGGCCGGGTGACGCGCTCGACCCGAGGGGCCGAGTAGGTGCCGACGGAGCGCGGGTTGTAAAGGACCAGCGACAGGTGATGGCAAGCCGTGCAGTCGTCGCCGTCGTGGCCGACGGCCTTCGACCCGTGCCCGGGCGCGGCATGACCCCACGACGCGCCGTGATCGTTCCCGAGCAGGTCGTGGAGCGACGGCCCGGCCATTGTCACGGCGGCGTGACAGGCCACGAAGGCGACCAGCAGTAGCGAGCGGAGCGATCGCATGGCGGGTCCGGTGAGCCGATTCCGGCGGAAGGGGGATTCCCCACAACTTCCCTTATACCACGACGGTGATTCCGGATGAAGCGATTGTTCGAAGCTTTTCGCCGCCTTCGCCCGGGATCTCGGTCGGAAGCTCGAAGTCGGCTTCGGCAAGGTCAGCGACGGATCCCATGCCAATTGTCGCGGCAAGGAAAAATTACTTGCCTAATTGACAATGGTTGTCCGGTTGCGATAAAGAGTTGTTGCGAGATTTCCGTCTCGGCTCCGGCTTGGAAGCTCGTCCTCCGTCGCCCGGGATTCCCCGGGGCCCGAGGCGGCCCGAGCTTTCGTCGAGATGGCCGCGGCCGCCGGGCTCGACGCCGCGAGCCGGTACGTCCGCGCCGTCGCGCGTCACCGGGCACAAGGGGGCAGGCTCATGCTGGCCGGGAAGCTCGTGGTTGAGTTCATCGGGACCTTCTTCCTGGTCTTCACGGTGGGCATGACCGTGAAGTCGCCCGACGCCGCGGCGCTCGCGCCCCTGGCCATCGGCGCCTCGCTGATGATCATGGTCTACGCGGGCGGATATTACTCGGGCGGGCATTACAACCCGGCCGTCTCGCTGGGAGCCCTGCTCCGCGGCAAGCTGCCGCTCGCCGAGGCGATCCCCTACTGGGTGTCCCAGTTCGCCGGCGGCGTCGTCGCCGCGATGGCCGTGCAGTTCATCAAGGGATCGGCGACGGGAGGGGGCGCGGCGGCGGGGCCGCCCCCGGCCGAGTACACGGTGGCGGCGAAACTCCTGGTGGAGTTCCTGTTCACCTTCGCGCTTGTCTACGTCGTCCTGACCACCGCGACGGCCAGGGGGACGGCGGGCAATTCGTTCTACGGGCTGGCGATCGGCTTCACGGTGGTGGTCGGCGCGTTCGCGGCCGGCCCGGTCTCCGGCGGCGCCTTCAACCCGGCCGTGGCCGTCGGAGCCGTGATGATGGGGCTGGGCGACGTCGCGAACGTCTGGATCCCGCTGGCGGCCGACTTCCTCGGCGGCGCGGTCGCCGCCCTGGTCTTCCAGGCCCTGGACATGGGCGGAGACCGCGCGGTCGCCGCCTGACCTCGGCACCCCGCCAGGCCGGGCCGAGGGAGTCAGCCGGCCCCTTCCGGGGGGGCGGCGTCCCGCCAGTACCTCCGGGTCTCCGGGGTGATCCGGGCCCGGCCGTCCCGCATCAGGCCCACCAGGGCGTCGTAAAGCGCCCTGGACGCCTCCGGCAAGCCCAGGATACGGAGGCTCGTCAGGACGCGGGTGATCCGCAGCCAGTTGTGGTCGGGCGAGAGGAAGATCTCGCGCTTGGCCTCGAAATCGGCGCCGGGGACGACCTTCCCGCCCTCCCGCGCCAGGCCGAGGAACGCGAGGAATCGGTCGAACGACCGCTCCAGGTTCTCGCGCAACGCGGGGTCGTCGCGGAACGCGCGGATGTCGTCCTCGGAGAGCGTCGGGGCGCGGAAGTTGAATCGGCTCGGCTCCTCCAGCGGGAACATCCACTGGATGAAGTCGTGATGGAATTCCATCTCGTCGTCGCCGAACGCCCAGAGGTCCGCGAGCTTGCGCCCCTCGGAATCCTCCCCGGTCCCGCGATAGAATTCGATGAGTCGCGACATGGCGGCGTCCTCCCGGCCCGAGGCCCGACCCGACGGCCCCGACGGGGCCGAGGCGGCGCTCCGCCTCTATTGGAACGACGCGCGACGCGGCCGGCCAGGGGGGACGAGGATGGCGAGCGGGGAGGATCTCGACGGGCGGATGATGGCGCTGGCGTTGGAGGCGGCGCGCGAGGCCGCCGCGATGGGCGAGGTCCCCGTCGGCGCGGTCGTCGCGCGGGACGGTGAGGTGATCGCGCGGGCGTTCAACCTCCGCGAGACGCTGCACGACCCGACGGCCCACGCCGAGCGGCTCGCCCTGACCGCGGCCGGTCGCGCCCTGGGCCGCTGGCGCCTGGACGACTGCTCGCTCTACGTGACGCTGGAGCCCTGCGTGATGTGCGCCGGGGCGATCGTCCACGCCCGGCTGGCCCGCCTGGTCTACGGCGTGGCCGACCCCAAGGCCGGCGCCTGCCGGAGCCTCTACCGATTGACCGACGATCGCCGCCTCAATCACCGCGTCGCCGCCACATCCGGCGTGCTCGCCCGCGATTGCGGCGAAATCCTGAGTCTGTTCTTCCAGAGCCGGCGATCATCGGCTAAAATACCCTGACCAGCCACGACACCGGAGGGGTGCCTGAGTGGTTGAAAGGGCCGGTCTCGAAAACCGGAGTAGGTGCAAGCCTACCGTGGGTTCGAATCCCACCTCCTCCGCTGACATCGCCGGGAACCCCGGCAGTTCGAGGACAACCCCCTTCTTCGAAGGGGGTTGCGTCGTTTTCCGAGCGGTCGGCTCCCTCGGGGCCGTCTCCGAACCGCTCGGACCGATTGCCGTGGATTCCCGGCGGGGAATCTCGACAAGGCTCGGGGCCGACCCGGTCGGCGCGTGGCCTCATCGGGGATCCCGACGTCATGCGAAGGCGGAGGCTGGTTCGCCCGGTCAGGCGCGACCGGCCTTCAGGAGGTCTCGGATCTCCATCAGCAGCTCCTGGTCTTTCGTGGGAGGGGGCGGGGCGGCCGCCTCTTCCTTCCGGGTCCTCATGATCCAGCCGAGCAGCTTGACGATGAAGATGAACAGGGCCATCGCCACGATCAGGAAGTTGACGACCTCGCCCAGGAAGAGGCCGTAGGGGACTTCCTGGCCGCGGATCGTCCACTTCCAATCGACGTAGCTCCCCTGGCCGGGGATCAGGACGCCGACGAGCGGCATGATGATGTGCTTGACGAGCGAGTCGATGATCTTGCCGAAGGCGGCGCCGATGATGACGCCCACGGCCAGGTCGATGACATTGCCCTTGAAGGCGAAGTTCTTGAACTCGTCGAAGAGCGAGAACGCCCTTGTCTTCGGGTCGAGCCTCGCGACCTTGTCGGATAGGTCCACGCCACGGGTCCTCCCTCAAGGGGCCGTCTCCCCGCCGCCTGACGGGCTGAGCGTCGGTCCGTTCCCGTTGCGTTTTGCAATTCGAAGGCCGAGCCGCGTGGAAACCGCTCGCGTCCGCCACGCGACGGTCGCGGAGTGGCTGGGTCGCGCGGCTCGGCGGCGATTCGGGCGCGGATCCGGGGTGTCTCGTCGCAACTCCAACTCGTGTCCGTAAGACATCTTCCGGCGGCCGGGCGGTTCGCCTCGGGGCCGTCCTCGCTTCCGATTTCGTCCGGTTTCCCGAATTGGCTCCGCATTAGCATATAGCGGCCCGGCGATCGAGCGATACGGAGGTTTTTGTATCGCTCCAGGTCGAGGACCGCCCTAACCCCGGCCATGTCGCCGGCGAAGGTTCACCGCATATATACTGGACGATCGAGTACCGCGAATTCCTCGTTGATCCTCGGCCCCGTCCGCGGTCGGAGAACGCGTTCATGACTAACCCCGCGGAGAAACAGCACGAGGCGAGCTTGTCCGGCCCCTCGGCCGCGGCCTGGTATCAGGTCACCCTCTCGGCCATCGGCGACGCGGTCCTGACGACCGATCTCGAGGGCCGCGTCATTTATATGAACCCCGTGGCCGAGTCGCTGACCGGATGGGTCGCGGCGGAGGCCTACGGCCGGCCGGTGGAAGAAGTCTTCCGCATCATCAGCGAGGAGACGGGCCAGGCCGTCAAGCAGCCCATCCGGCAGGTCATCGAGACGGGCCTCGTCCGCGGCATGGCCAACCACACGCTGCTCGTGGCCAGGGATGGGACCCGGCGGCCCATCGACGACAGCGCCGCCCCGGTCCGCGACGCGGCCGGCGAGCCGATCGGCGTGGTGATGGTCTTCCGCGACATCGGCGAGCAGCGGGATCGAGAACGGGCCGTGCGGGAAGCCCTTGAGTACGCCGAGAGCATCATCGACACCGTCCGGGATCCGCTCCTCGTCCTCGACGCCGACCTCCGGGTCCGGTCGGCCAACTGCTCGTTCTACCGGGACTTCGGGGTGACCCGCGAGGCGACCGAGGGTCGCCTCGTCTACGAGCTGGGCAACGGCCAGTGGGACATCCCGGAGCTACGGTCGGCCCTCGAGGACGTCCTACCGAAGGATGACACCTTTCGCGACTTCGAGGTCACGCACGAATTCGAAGGCATCGGCCGGCGGCGGATGCTCCTCAACGGCCGCAAGGTCCGTCGTCCCGGCGACGGGACGGAGCTGATCCTCCT
The DNA here is from genome assembly GCF_037189885.1 of Paludisphaera sp. NCBI lineage: Bacteria > Pseudomonadati > Planctomycetota > Planctomycetia > Isosphaerales > Isosphaeraceae > Paludisphaera > Paludisphaera sp. The sequence goes on along the minus strand of NZ_JBBCIR010000014.1, from coordinate 119,994 downwards.
GGCGATCGAGGACGCCACCCCGACCTGGCGGTCGGGCGTCGAATTCGCCGACAACCGAGAACGGTACCGGGTCATCGTCGAGGGGGCCGTCGGCTTCGCCATCTTCACCTTCGACACGGACGGGGTGATCACGAGCTGGAACACCGGGGCGCGGGAGATGCTGGGCTACACCGAGGAGGAGATCCTCGGCGAGAACTTCCGGATCATCTTCACGCCCGAAGACCTCCGGGACCGCCAGGCGGACGAGGAGATGCGGATCGCGGCGAGGGAGGGCCGGGCCCTCGACGAGCGCTGGCACCTGAAGAAGGGGGGCGAGCTGTTCTGGGCGCAGGGGCTCGTGATGCCGCTCCGGGACGACGCCGACGAGCTGCGAGGCTTCCTGAAGATCATCCGCGACAAGACCGAGGAGCGGCACCTCCAGGACGCCTTGCGGAAGCGGACGGAGCAGTTGGAGGAGGCCGACCGCCACAAGAACCAGTTCCTGGCGATGCTCGCCCACGAGTTGAGGAATCCGCTCGCCGCGGTGCGGAACGCCATCGAGGTCTCCGCCCGCACGGGGTCCAAGGAGGATCTCCAGTGGAGCCGGGACGTCACCGCCCGGCAGGTCGCCAACTTCTCCCATCTCATCAAGGACCTGCTGGACGTGGCCCGCATCACCGAGGGGAAGGTCCAGGTCAACAAGGAGCTCATCGACGCCGTCCCGGTCGTTCGCCACGCCATCGAGGCCGTGAGGCCCATCCTCGCCGCTCGGAAGCATGAGTTCCAGTCCTGTGTCACGTCGACCGAGCTGCGGCTCGAGGCCGACTCGACGCGCCTTGAGCAGATCCTCGTGAATCTTTTGACGAACGCCGCCAAGTACACGCCGTCCGGGGGCCGAATCGAGCTCAGCGCCGGGGCCGAGGGGGGCGAGGTGGTCTTTCGGGTGCGGGACAACGGGCTCGGCATCCCCGCGGATCTGCTCCCGAAGGTCTTCGACCTCTTCATCCAGGCCGACCGATCGCTCGACCGATCGGAGGGGGGGCTTGGCATCGGCCTGACGCTCGTCCGGTCGCTCGCGGAGCTTCACGGCGGGACCGTCACGGCGACGAGCGACGGGGACGGCAAGGGGAGCGAGTTCGTCGTCCGGCTGCCCGCCGCCGTCGGGGCCCGCGCCCGGCCCGCCGGCGGGGGGGACGCGGCGGCCTCGGGGGCCCGGGGCTTCCGCGTCCTCGTGGTCGACGACAACGCGGACACGGCGCAGGGGATGGCGAAGCTCCTCGAGATCTCCGGCCACGACGTCCGGGTCGCCCATGACGGCGTCGAGGCCCTGGAGGTCGCCCGCGAGTATCGGCCCGAGATCATGCTCCTGGACATCGGCCTCCCCGGCATGGACGGCTACGAACTCGCCACGAGGCTCCGCCAGGAGGGCTGGTGCGAGGGGGCGGTCCTGGTCGCCGTCTCCGGCTACGGGGAGGAGCGGGCCCGCGATCGCTCGGAGGCGGCCGGATTCGACCACCACCTGGTGAAGCCGGTGAAGTTCGACACTCTCCTCGACCTCATCGCGACCTTCCAACGCCCTTGACGGGCCGCGTCGAGGCGGAGGGGGCCCGGGCCCGCGATCGCCGGTCCTCCCCGCCCCCCCGCCGGTGGCGCGGAGGCGCGCCACGGCGCCGACCTTCGGCCGTTCTCGACACGAGGCCCCGGTCCCGGATCGGCCGGCGACCGCCGCGGCCCGGTCCCGCCACCTGCCCCACTTCGCCCTCGTGGCATGGGTGGGCCCTCCACCCCACCTTGCGATTCGACATCCATGGAATCCCAACATGCGCGGATATTTCCCATGTGCATAGGGTTTTTCTCTTGCTTTACTTGGTCGGCTGTTCAATAATGCCGTTCAGATGGTTTCGGAGTCGATTGGCTCCTGGAAGGGGTTGGTTGGCTCCCGGTTTATGCTATTGTGTTTGTTAATTGTCTGTTTTGGCTGGCTTGCGTCCTCCGCGTCGCGAGCTTGTTCGTCAACTCGTTTTACGGCGCGGACCCGGGCGATTCGTCCCGTGGGCCGTCCGGGCTCCCGTCCTTCGAGACGCCCGTCGGCCATCGGCCGTCGACATCGGAATCCGGCCAGCCGGGGCGAGGCGGTCCCCAACAAGTGCCCCGGCTCGCGTGCTCTGGCGTTTGACGATTACACGCAATTGGATGTGAATTGATGGCAATATCATGCGGCCGGGTCGGGCCCCGTCCGCGCGCCTCTCCGGATCCAGCCCGCCCGGGCGGGGGCCCCTCCCCGTCGAATCGCATCCTGTTCGCTTCCCCGACGCGGGGTTCGGTCGCCTCTAACGGAGGACGATTGATGACGGACGGCGACGGCCGCTCGGCGTGGGATTCGATCGGCGAGCCGCTCGCCTTCCCGCGATCGGGCCTCACGGTGAAGAACCGCATCTTCCGGTCGAGCATCTCGGGGTCGTTCGACTCCTACGACGGCACGGGCGGGTACGCGCGGATCAACTGGGAGGAGAAGTTCGCGAGGGGCGGGGTCGGCGCGATCATCTCCTCGTTCGTGCCGGTGGCCCGCCGCGGGCGGATCCTCCCTAGCTACGCGATGATCCACGACGACTCGACCATCCCGTTCTGGGGGGCCGTCGCCGACCGGGTCCACGCGCACGGCTGCAAGTTCATCATCCAGCTCAGCCACTCCGGCCGGCAGCAGGACGTACCCGGGGTGGAGAACCGCTATCGCGTCGCCCTGAGCTCGACGAGCGACATGGACACCTTCCATGGGCTGCTCTGCCGGAGCATGACCAAGGGGGAGATCGACGAGGTCGTCGAGCAGTTCGGCCTGGCGGCGCGCCGGGCGCAGCGGGCGGGCCTGGACGGCGTGGAGACCCATTCGTCCCACGGCTACCTGATCAACCAGTTCCTCTCGTCGGGGATCAACGACCGGACCGACGAGTACGGCGGGCCCCTGGAGAACCGGGCGCGGCTGCTCCGCGAGATCGTCCGCTCGATCCGGGCCCACACCGACGGCCACTTCCACCTCCAGTGCAAGATCTCGGCGGTGGACTACAACAACGCGATCTACCCCTGGGAGAAGAAGGGGAACGTCCTGGAAGACTCCGTGCGGGTCTGCCAGTGGCTCGAGGAGGACGGGGTGGACGCGCTTCACGTCTCCACGGGGAGCATCTTCCCCCACCCGAGGAGCCCGGCCGGCGACTTCCCGATCGACGTGGCCTCCGAGGTCTACGGGCGGATGCTGTACTCGGGGGTCCGGGGCGGCTTCAACCAGCGGGTCTTCTCGGCCCGGCTGGGGATCGCGCCGCGCCTGTTCCGCTGGTGGTGGCGGCGGCGTCGCGGGCCGATCATCGAGGGGATCAACGCGGCGCATTGCGCCGAGATCAAGGCCCATGTGTCGATCCCGGTCCTCCTCAACGGGGGCATCCAGAGGGCGTCCCTGGCCGCGCGGGTGATCCGGGAGGGGATCGCCGACGGCGTGACGATCGCCCGGCCGCTGATCGCCAACAACGACCTTCCCAAGCACTGGGAGGCGGGGCTCGACCAACCGCCCCGGCCCTGCACATTCTGCAACAAGTGCCTGTTGAACGCCCTGGCCAACCCCCTTGGGTGCTACGAGCTGTCGCGCTACGCCCACGACTACGACGCGATGATGGACGAGGTGATGTCGGTGTTCCACCCGTCGCCCCACGAGGCGGCGAACCTCTGAGCCGGAGCGCCCGACCATGCCGCTTCCCCGCCATCCGCTGCCCCGGTGGGAGATGGACCCCCCGACGCCCGTGGAGCGACACATCCGCGACCGTCGGCGCCGCCGGGCGTTCCTCGCCTTCCTGGCGGTCGCCGCCCTGGCGATGTTCGTCTACTGGCGGTATCTGGCGGACGTCCCCCGGGACTACACACGAGTCGAGGACCAGTTCAAGTACGGGTCGATCGGCTCGGAGCAGGGCAACGGCGTCCCGTACTGGATCTGGAAGGTCCTGCCGGAGATGTTCCCGGAGCACCTGCCCCGGAACGGCCTGTCCGGCTACGAGGCGCTGGGGTTCGTGGTCGAGCGCGACGCGGAGGGGAGGCCGCTTCACGACACGCCCGTCGGCTTCTCGCGTCGGAGGACCGTGGGGCGCGTCGAGCTGGTCGGCCTGAACTGCGCCTCGTGCCACGTCTCGGTCTACCGCGGCTCCGAATCGGAGGAGCCTCGGGTCACGCTGGGGATGCCGGCGCATCGGCTGGACCTCCTCTCGTACTTCGGATTCCTGATCCGGTGCGCCCGCGATCCCCGGTTCACGACGGACAACCTGATGGCCGCGATCGACCGGCGGGCGAGCCTCGACCCGATCGAGAGGCTGGCCTATCGATCGGTCGCGATCCCCCGCACGCGCGAGCGCCTGCTGGCGGTCGGCGGCCGCGCCGAGCGGCTGTTCGAGCATCCCTCCGGGGTCGGTCGGATCGACACGTTCACGCCTTACAAGCTGATCCAGTTCGGCTACCGCGACCCCGAGAAGTTGCGACCGGGCAACACGGACCTGCCCTCCATCTGGAACCAGAAGATCCGCGGGGGGATGCAACTGCACTGGGACGGCAACAACACGTCGGTCCACGAGCGCAACATCAGCGCGGGGATCGGCGCCGGGGCGAGCCCGACCTCGATCGACCTGGCCCGGCTGGCCCGGATCGAGGCGTGGTTGTGGACCCTCCCGCCGCCGAAGTGGCCGGAGGGCTGGAAGTTCGACGCGGGCCTCGCCGAGCGGGGCGCGCCGATCTATCGCCGTTATTGCGCGGACTGCCACGGCCTGCCCGAGGAGGATTTCCAGGGGCGTCGCGTCGGGACGGTCGTGCCGATCGGGGAGATCGGGACCGACCCCGAGCGGCTGAAGTCCTACACCGTCGACTTCATGAACAACCAGTACTCGCTCGGGGTCGACCAGGACTGGCGGTTCCATGCGTTCCGCAAGACGGGCGGCTACGCGAACCAGCCGCTGGACGGGATCTGGGCCCGAGCCCCCTACCTGCACAACGGGTCGGTGCCCACGCTGCGGCACCTCCTCTCCCCCGCCGCCGAGCGCCCGGGGCGCTTCCACGTCGGCGACGATGTCTACGACCAGGACGCCCTGGGCTTCTCGTGGGAGCGGGCCGGGCGCGGGGGCGTGACGTTCCCCGAGTTCGACGCGACCAGGCTGGGAGACTCCAACGCCGGGCACGAGGGCCCCGCCTACGGGACCGACCTGCCCGAGGCCGACAAGGCGGCCCTCCTCGAATACCTCAAGACCCTCTGACCCTCGCGCGCGCGACGCGGGAAGGAAGCCTGGCGATGAATGGGCCTCATGCTTGGTTCCGGCGGGCGATCTGGCTGGGGATCCTCGCGAACTGGTCCCTCGCCCTGCCCGCGATCTTCCTCCCGAACGCGGTCCTCTCGCTGGGCGGCCTGCCGTTGGCGCTGGAGACCCCGGTCTGGCCGGCGTTCGCCGCGCTGCTGCTGGCGCTGCTGTCGTGCTTCTACATCCCCGGGGCCGTCGACCCCGACCGCTACCGCGCGACGGCGATCATGTCCGTGCTGGCGAGGCTGGCCGGGGTGGTGTTCTTTTTGGTCCTCTGGCCGGATCGCTACCCGGCCTTCGGCTATCTCGACCTGGTCATGCTGCTGATCCAGGCCCCCCTGCTCTACCTGACCCTACGCGGGCGGCCGGAGGTCGTCCCCCCGGCCCTCCCGAGCGCGTATCCCGCCGAGGCCCGACCATGAGCGAGGAACCGAAGCCCCTGATCGTCCGCCCCGAGCGCCCGTTCCCCACCCGATGGGCCCTGGCCCTGACGACCCTGCTGATCGTGGGCCTGATCGGCGGGTTCGCGTGGTACCGGTTCTTCAGGACGGTGACGCCGCGCTACGACGACGACCTGGAGAACTACAAGTACGGCTCGATCGGCAACGTCCCGGCGGCGGGCGTCCCCTACTACATCTGGATGGTCCTGCCGCGCGTCTTCCCGGAGCACCTCCCCGGCAACGGCGGGTACGCCTCGCTGGGGATGCTCTGGGAGCCCGGCCACGAGGCCCCGGTCGGCTTCACGAAGATGACGGTCGGCTTCCCGAGGATCGCGCACAACTGCGCCGCCTGCCACACCGGCTCCTTCCGCAAGCAGGGCCAGGAGACCCCGACCATCTACCCCGGCGCCCCGGCCCACCAGTTCAGCCCGCAGGCCTACCTGCGCTTCCTGACGGCCTGCGCGCGCGACGATCGGTTCAACGCGGACGTGATCCTCCCGGAGATCGAGTACTTCGTCCCGCTCTCGGCGATCGACAAGATCCTGTATCGGTACGTCTTGATACCGCGAACCCGGGACGCCCTGCTGGAGCAGGGGAGGATCAACGCGTGGCAGGACAGCCGGCCCGATTGGGGCAACGGGCGGATCGACCCCTTCAACCCGGTCAAGTTCGGCACCCTCGGGGCCGACTACCACCAGGACAACGACGGCGTCTCTCGTTACGACACGGTGGGGAATTCCGACATGCAGCCCCTCTTCGGGCTCAAGGGCCGCGACGGCGGGCCGCTGCACTGGGACGGCCTGACAAGCTCGCTGGAGGAGGTCGTCATCAGCGGGGCGCTCGGCGACGGCACGGCGCTGAAGGATCTCGACTACCCGGCGATGAAGCGGCTGGAGCGGATCATCCTGGCACTCCCGACGCCCGCGTTCCCGTACGAGGACGACCCCGGATCGCCGTACAGGCGCGACGAGGAGGCGATCGGCCGGGGGGCCGAGGCCTATCGTAAGGCCGACTGCGCCCGCTGCCACTCGCCGGGGGGCGAGTTGACCAACAAGGTCGTCCCGCTGGAGGAGGTGGGCACCGATCCCGAGCGGCACAAGCTCTGGGGGCAGGCCGACGCCGATCGGTACAACTCTTACGCCGACCGCTACCACTGGGATTTCTCGAAGTTCGTCGGGACCAACGCCCCCGGCAAGGGCAACGGCTACGTCGCGCACGAGCTGGGCGGCATCTGGATCCGCGCCCCCTACCTGCACAACGGCTCGGTCCCCACGCTCCGGGACCTGTTCGAGCCGGTCGAGAAGCGGCCCAAATCGTTCTACCGAGGGTACGACGTGTATGACCCGATCAAGGCGGGCTGGGTCAGCGACGTCCCCGCCTCGCCGGACAACGACGGCCGCCCCTTCTTCCTCTTCGCCGTGGCGGACGAATCGGGCAACCCGATCAAGGGCAACGGCAACGGCGGCCACCTCTGGGGGGTGGACCTGTCCGACGCGGAGAAGGACGACCTGGTGGAGTATCTCAAGTCGCTATGAATCGGTCCCGCCGCCCGACGCCCCGCGCCGCGGGGAAGGCGGCGGGGCGGGTGCCGACAGGGCGGGCCCTCCCACCCTTCAACCACGCCGAAGCGATCGAGGAGCCGACGATGAGCAGCAGGCGGATGCGGCGAGCCTTGAAAGCGGCCTCCCTGGCGATGTTGCTCCCGTTGCTCTCGAACCCCCGCGCCGGCGCCCAGCCGGCGAGCGGCCCGGAGGACCTGGGACCGCGATTCGTCAAGGCGATCCAGGGGCCCGAGGACTTCGAGGCGGCGCGGGCGGCGCTCGTCGAGTCGGTGCGGCCGGACGCCCGCGCGGAGGACGGGGCCGCTCCCGTGGCCCGCCTGACCGAAGCCGTCTCCCCCTTCACGTTCCGGTCGCGCGGGATGCTCGACGCGCCCACCGCCATGGCCGCCGCCCCCGCGGCCGAATCGGACGAGGAGGCCGCCCTCCCCCGCGACGTGGAGGCCCTCTCCCGCGACCTGGCCCGGCTGGCGCCCCACCCGGTCAAGCAGGCGGTCAACGCCGCCGCGGTCCGGCGGGTCGGCCGCGCGGTCCCCGAGGCGCGGGCGTTCGCGCTGGTCCTCGGCGGCGAGCCGACCGAGGAGGCGGCTGTCGTCCTCGACTGGATGACCCACCCGTCGGTGCTCGTCTGCGGAGTCGCCCTGAACGATCGGGTCGGCGTCTGGCAGGAGCCCGTGGAGAAGGCGTCCGATCGCCTGGCGAGGACGTTGCGATCGACGGGGGCGATCTCGGTCCGGCAAGGGGGGACCGAGATCCAGATCGGGACGGGCTGGGTGATGGCCCCGGGGGTGGTGGCGACGAATCGCCACGTCGCGCTCTTCTTCGCCTCGCGGGCCTCGGGCGCGCCGAGCGGGTGGGCGATCTCCACCGGCGTGGACGGCACCCCGGTCCGGCCCACGATCGACTTCGGCCGGTTCCAGCCCGGCTGCGCCGAGGGGAGCCGGGCGTTCGACGTCACCGGCATCCTCTACGTCGAGGATAGCCAGAATCCCGACGTCGCGCTGCTCCAGGTCCAGGCGAGGAACGCCGCCGGCGACGCGATCCCCCCGCCCCTGCCGCTCGCGACTACGCAAGACAGGGACGCCCTCCGCGACCGGCTCGACAAGCGGACGGTCTACGTGGTCGGCTATCCCCAGAAGTCCAACTACTTCCAGACCGAGGAGGAGCGTCAGATCTATCAGGACGTCTTCGACGTCAAGCGGATCTCCTTCGGCTATCTCATGGACGGGAGCAGCGTGGACGGCCCCCTGCTCCACGATTGCCAGACGCTCGGCGGGAGTTCCGGCTCGCCCCTCTGCGACTTCTCGACGGGCGAGGTGGTCGGCCTGCATTTCAACGGCCAGTTCCGGGTGGCGAACACCGCCGCCACGATCTGGTCGATCCTGGAGAGGCCCGCCGTGGCGGCGATGTTGAGCGGCGTGGTGACGACCCCCAATCCGGTCGTCGGGCCGGCGGTCCCGCCCGAGACGCCCGGCTACGAGCAGCTCCCGACCCGACCCGAGCAACCCCCGACCCGGCCCGAGCAACCCGCGACCCGGCCCGAGCGGCCCGCGACGGGCGGCGTGCTGTCCACCCCGCCGACGGCCGACGGGCCGGCGGAGGCGGGCGAGGAGGGCGCGCACAAGCCGGCGGAGGCGGGCGAGGAGGGCGCGAACAAGCCGGCGAAGGCAGGCTCTAACAAGCCGGCGAAGGCCGAAGCGAGTTCGTCGGCCGTCGAATCGGACCCGCCGCGGGCGGAGGAGGCTGGCGCGGTCTCCCCTCCGAGCCAACCGGCCGCAAACGAGGCGGGCGCCTCGGCGCCGTCGATGGTGGCCTTCGACGAGTCGGGGGGGATGGTCGATCCGGCGGCGTTCGAGGCGATGCTGAACGGGTTCGGCGCGCCGCCGACCGACGTCTTCATCCTGGCGCACGGCTGGAACAACAGCCCCGCCGAGGCCCTCTCGTCCTACACCCGGATGATGGCCCTGGTCCGTCAGGCGGCCGACGCCGACGGCTCGCGCCCCGCCGGGTATCGCCCGATGGTCCTGGGCGTCCGCTGGCCGTCGAAGGCCTGGATCAACGACGACCGGGAGGAATCGGCCGTCGCGGGCGTGCTCGAGGCCGGGGCCGGCGGCCCGGCGGGGCGTTCCATCGACCCGCGGATCGTCGCGGCCCTGTACGAGAACATGCCCCGGAGCAAGGCGACGGAGGCGCAGTACAGCCGCGACATCCTCCGGATTCAAGAACTGCTGACCTTGCCCGAGCCGACCGCCGACGACCGTGGCGAGGCGTTCGCCATCTTCCGGCGCTACGCGATCGAAGGCCGATTCGTCGACGACGTGGACGGGGGCCAGGGAGGGCTGGAGTCGGGGCCCGCGCCGTTCGCGGACCCACGCCCCGAGGGGGGATTCTCGCTGCTGGACTCGGCGCGGGTCTTCACCTACTGGCAGATGAAGGGGCGGGCCGGCCTCGTGGGCCGCAACGGGGTCCGGGTGATGCTGGCCAGGCTCCAGGCCCGCTATCCCGGGGCTCGCATCCACCTCTTCGGCCACAGCTTCGGGACGAAGGTCGTCCTGGCCGCGGTCGCGGAGCGCGACCTCGGGCTCCCGCGGCCGGTCACCACGCTCGTGCTGATCCAGGGCGCCGTCTCCCTCGAGGCGATGTCCGAGCGGGTCACGGGGCGTAACGTCCCGGGCGCCTATCGGATGGCCCTCGACGATCGCCGCGTCGCCGGGCATGTCATCGTCACCTTCTCGCGGAACGACTCGGCGCTGAATGACTTCTACCCGATCGCCTCGCGGGCCGCCGGCCAGACGGGGGAAGTCGACGAGGCCGCCGTATCGAGGTTCGACGCGCTGGGCGCCGTCGGGGCCTACGGGGCCAACTCGGGGCTGATGCCGATGCAGCTGAGCCGGCAGCCGTACACCTTCGCGAGGAAGGTCGTCAGCGTCGACGGCGGCGCCTCGGCGGCGTTCATCGGCGGTCACAGCGATTTCTTCAACGCGAACGTCGCCTGGTTGTTCTGGTCGGCCGTGAAGGCGTCGTTCTGACCCCGACGCCGCCAGCGCCGGATGACCCGGGCGCTGGCGGCCGGCTCATCCCGGCTCGCCATCCCGGGCGATGGGCGAGCCCGTCCCCCGGCGAGGTCCCGATCAGGTCGAGAGCCCGTCCGACCTCCCTACGGATCGAGGAGTCACCGATGCGACCGTCAACTTTGAGAATCGTGGCGGCGGCCCTCGGCGCCCTCCTGACCGGCTGCAACGGCGGCGTCCCCCCGGACGAGGCGCTCGCGCGTGCCCGGGCGCGTGGTGGCGAGTTCTCCGACCTCGGGCCGGACTCGGATCCCGAGAAGTGGCGGAAGGCGGCCGAGGCCTACTACCCCCCCGCCTATCGCGACTACTTCGAGGACATGGACGCGATCGGGGCCACCGATCAGGTCGGCGCCCGCCCGCTCGGCCTCAAGGCCGAGGAGATCAAGGGGCGCAACGCCTGGGTAATGTGGACGGCCGGGAACGAGGCCTGGTGGGACTGGCTGGCGCGATACGGCTACGGCACCGTCGACCTGCTCAAGCTGATCGACGACCGCGAGCGCGAGACGCGGTTCGCCCGAACCGGCCTGATCAACGAGCCCGGCACCCGCCCGCCGACCCCGGAGGAGACCGAAGCGGCGCATGGGGTCCGCTACGCCAGGCCCGTCACCGAGCCGACCCCCGGCCAGGACGTCCACGTCGAGTATCGCAAGGACCGGGAGGACTGGGCGCCCCCCGATCCCTACGTGTACGGCTACCCGACCGGCGTGGTGGGCCTTCGCCTCTTCCCGAACCCCGATTTCGACGAGGGCGCCAGGCGCTCGTGGGATCCGAAGCTCTACTACTCGGACACCCCGGAAGGTCGCGAATACGCCACCCGCCCCGACACCGTCCGGCCGTTCCGCGTGGGCATGAGCTGCGGCTACTGCCACATCGCCCCCCACCCGCTGAAGCCGCCCCCCGACCCCGAGTTCCCGAAGTGGGGGAACCTGTCCAACAACGTCGGCAATCAATTCCTGAGGATGCGAGTCGCGTTCGGCAACGTGCTGCGCCCCGACAACTACCTCTACCACGTGTTCGACTCGTACATGCCGGGCGCGGTCGACACCTCCGGCCACCCGTCGGACAACAACAACAACCCCAACACGGTCAACTCGTTCTACGGGCTGCTGGGGCGGCTCGCCCGCGCGCGGAACAACCCGGCGGAGACGCTGGGCCCGGACTCCCTCGCCTACGTGGCCCGGTTCACGGACGAGGGGGCCTTCAACCCGAAGCACCTCGCGAGGGTCCTGCTGGACGGGTCGGACAGCGTGGGCCTGCACATCGCGCTGGCCCGGGTCTATCTCAACATCGGGACGCATCATCAGCAGTGGATCCGCACGATCAACCCGCTGCTCGGGTTCGCCGAGCAGGGCCAGTTCAAGCTCAAGGACATCGCGGGCAACTCGCTCTACTGGCACGCGATCCGGATCCGGATCAATCCCCTGGCCGCGTTCTTCAAGGTCTCGACCGACCCGATGCGGCTCAAGGACGTCCAGATCACCGGGCGGGATGGCGCGCCGCTGGACGAGGAGAGGCGCGAACTCTTGACGGCGCACCTCCGGGGGACGGGGCTCCCCTGGTACACCAAGCCGTCGGGAGACGGCGGGGACGCCGCAAAGGAAGACGGGCCGCCCGTGGTCGGCGACGCCGCGAAGGACTACTCCGTCGGCCGCCGGGTCTTCGCCAGGGGATGCATCGCATGCCACTCTAGCGTCCAGCCGGGCGACCTGCTCGCCCTCGAGGAGAAGCTCGTCCCCGGCGAGGACACGAAGTACCTCCCGCCGCTCGGCGAGCCTCCCCCGGCGGGCTGGGTGGGGACCCAGGCCGCCTGGGACGAGATGACGGGGGCGGCCCTCGCGGGACGGCGTCGCCTCCGGCTGACCCTGGACGACCGGGCGCGACTCGCCCGGGGGGACGGCACCCTCCCCCCCGCCTATGCCGAGTGGGCCGCCATGGCGGTCGAGCAACGCGAGTTCTGGGAGCATCAAGACCGGCTCTGGGACGCGGAGGGGAACCCGGTGCTCGACGCCGAGGGCCGCCCGAGGCTCGTGACCGTCCATAATTACATGTCGATCGACGAGCGGCTCCCGATCACGATCCCGCGCACGAACTCCGGCAGGGCGACCGCGACGAACTCCCTGCATGGCAGGGTCTGGGAGGACTTCGCGTCGGCGACCTACCAGGGGCTCGGCGAGGTCGGCCCGATCGAGTACCGAGATCCGTTCTCGGGCGCGACGAGGACATTCTCGCCCCCGGGCGGCGGGCCGGGTTACTACCGGGTGCCGACGCTCATCAGCATCTGGGCGACCGCCCCGTTCCTGCACAACAACGCGCTCGGCCTGTTCAACAACGACCCGACGGTCCGAGGGCGCCTCGCCGCCTTCGACGACGCGATCGGCCGCCTGCTTTGGCCGGACCGGCGCCGGTCGCCTTCCGATCAGGCCTACTGGCCCGGCGCGGGCTCCGCGACCGTCGTCTCCGACGCCTGGCATCGCGACAAGGACGCCGACGCGGCCGTCGCCGTCCCCGGTCGGCCTAGCTCGGCCGACCGCGCCGCGGCGGCCGACCAGCGCGAGCGCGACGGCGGCTGGATCTGGAGGACCACCGAGGAAAGCTGGCTGATGTTCTCCGCGCCGCACGTCCCGATGCTCGTCGGCGGGGTGGCCGGGCTCACTCGGTATCAGATGATGATCCTCGCGTGGGTCCCGGCGCTGGTCTTCCTCGGCCTGGGGGTAGCCCTGTTGTTGAGCGGCCGGACGGACCCCGCCCGCGAGCGGCGCGGGGCCACGTGGCTGGGGTGGCTGTTCGGACCATTCCGCTGGATCCTCGCCGTCGGTAGCTTCCTGCTGGCGATCGGGTCGGTCTACCTGGTCTGGCGATTCTGGCCGGCGGTCGTCCTCCTGGACCTCGGGACCGGCAACGCCATCACCGGTTTGAGGCTCCAGGCGATCCTCTTCCCGCTGGTGCTGTTCGGCTCGACGGGCCTGCTCCTCTCGCTCGGCCGGATCCGGGCCGGACGGGGGCGAGCGCTCCTGACGCGATGGGTCGGCGTCCTGTGCCTGGTGCTGTCGGTCGTCGCCGTGCTCGGCGTGGGCCGGACGCTCTCGGGCGTCGGCGAGTCTGTCAAGATCGGCCCGGTCCCCGAGGGCGTGCCGGTGAACGTCATCGCCAACTTCGACCCCCGGGCACCGAAGAAGGCCCGGCTCGACGCCGCAAGGGCCCTGGTCGACTACTTTTCCAGGCACCAGGAGGAGGCGCTCGCCGATCGATCCCAGGAGGCCAGGGACCGTCGCCGGGTGGAGTTCGAGCAGCGGGTGGCCCCGGTCCTGATGCGGGCGAGCAAGTGCCCGGACTTCGTCACCGACCGCGGGCACGACTACGCGTTCATGCGCGACCTGACCGACGGGGAGAAGGCCGAGCTGATCGCCCTGCTCAAGACCCTGTGACGCCGACTGGCGCGGCCGGCGGCCCGCCTCCACCCCCGGTTGCGAGCGACCGATCCATGAGCGACCTCCGCGACGACTGGAAGGACCCCGCCCGGACCCCGATCGACTTCCTGGTCGTGGGCGCCGGGGCGGGGGGCGCGCCGCTCGCGGCCAGGCTCGCCGAGCGCGGCTACACCGTGCTCGTGCTGGAGATGGGGCCGGGGGCGCCGGCCCATCCCCCCCCGGACTCGCGGGTCGACGTGACCGAGGTCCCCCTGCTCCACCCGGCCGCCAGCGAGGACCCTCGGCACGGGTTGCGATTCTTCGTCAAGCACTTCAACCACGATCCCGAGGGCAGCCGGGATTGGAAGAAATACCCCCGGCCGGAGGACGGCCCGCCGAGGGGCCGCGACGAGGAGGGGATCTTCTACCCGAGGGGCCAGGGGCTCGGCGGGAGCACCATCGTCAACGCCATGATCACGATCTGCGGCCCGCCCGAGGACTACGACGAGATCGCCGAGGCCACCGGGGACGAGAGCTGGCGCGGCGAGCGGATGCGCGCCTATTTCCAGCGGGTCGAGCTCTGCCATTACGCCCGCCCGTCCCTCTGGGCGCGGATCAAGGCCTTCTTCGGCAAGGGGGACGGGTGGGAGGAGGGCCGGCACGGGTTCCGCGGTTGGCTGGACGTCACGCTCTCGGACCTCCTGTTCCTGAAGCGCGACCGCGTCCTGCTGCGGGTCGTCCTCGCCGGCGTGGTGGGCGGCACCCGATCTGGGGCCGAGCGGATCGGGGAGCTGCTCCGGGCCGCCATCTCCGGCCGCTTCTTCCCGGCCCTGGACCCGAACCACTGGGAGACCCTGCGTCGCAGCGCCGAGGGAGTCTGCCGCATCCCGGTGGCCATCACCCCCAACGGCCGGCGTTCCAGCGCCAGGGACCGGATCCTCGCGGTCACAGACGCCCGCTCGCCGCACCGAGACCGGCTGATCGCGCGGTCCGGCTTCTGCGTCACCGGCATTATCCTGGAGGAGGGGCCGGCCGGAAGCCCCGGACCCAGGGCCGTCGGCGTCCGCGGCCTCCCCCGCGAGCACGTCTACGAGGCCGACCAGCGGGCCCCGCTCGGGGATCCGTATCCGGAAGACATGGAGGTACCCCTGTACTGCCGCCGCGAGGTGCTGCTATGCGGCGGCGCCTTCAACACGCCCCAGTTGCTCATGCTCTCCGGGATCGGCCCCGCGGACCACCTCCAGCAAGTCGGGGTCCAGCCCCGGGTCGACCTGCCCGGCGTCGGCCGGAACCTCCAGGACCGCTACGAGGTGCCGATCGTCACCACCGTGACCGACCGGTTCCGCAGCTTCGACGGCCTGGGCCTCTCTCCCTCGAACCCCGATCCGCACCTCCTCCGATGGATCGAGAACCCGGAGGAGTCGGCCTACCGACGCGGCATCTACTCCACCAACGGCGGCCTCCTGGGCATGTTCGTCCGCTCCCAGATCGAGGACTCCGCGGCCGACCTGTTCATCTTCGCGCTCGCGGGCCTGTTCGAAGGCTATTACCCGGGCTACTCCGACCCGGCCGCCCTGCTCCGGCGGCGCCCCGACGACTCGAACGCCTACAGCCGGACCATCACCTGGATGATCCTGAAGGCGCGGACCCGGAACCGGGAGGGGTACGTGCGACTGCGATGCAGGAACCCGCTGCGGCGGCCGGAGATCAACTTCCGCTTCTTCCCCACGCGCCCGGACGGGGAGCGGGATACGGACCTCGACGCGCTCATGGAGGGGGTGGGCGTGGTCGACCAGATCTACCGCGCCGGCAGGGAGCGAGGCGCGTTCGAGGAGCGAATCCCCCCGCGGAGCCTCCAGGAGGAGTTCGGCGGCGACGTCCGGGAATGGATCAAGCACACCGCCTGGGGCCACCACGCCAGCGGCACTTGCCGGATCGGCGCCGACGACGACCCGCGCGCGGTGCTCGACAGCCGGTTCCGGGTCCGCGGGGTCTCGGGCCTGAGGGTCGTCGACGCCTCCGCGTTCCCGCGGATCCCGGGGTTCTTCCTCGTCTCGAACGTCTTCACGATCGCCGAGAAGGCGGCGGACGCGATCTCCGAGGACCACCCGATCCCCGCCGGCGAGCTGCCGGCCGAGGCGAGGGCCGAGCTGGACCGCGTCCCGATCATCCCGTCGCGGCCCGACCTCGTCGCGCGCCGGGCCTACCCGGCCCGGATGGAACGGGCCGAGGCCGAGCTGGTCGCCGCGCGCCGTCGCGCGGCCGGGCTGGGCGAGCGGACGCATTGACACGCACCTTGCCGGGGGACGACCTTGGACCCATCACCACCACTCGCCGCGTCGGCCGCCGATCGGCCCTGGCTCCTGGACCTCCGGACGCCAGGGGCCGCCGGTGGGACGTCCGGGACGCCCGCCGAGGCCGTCGGCGCGCCCGCGGGTCTGCCCCCGGACACCCTGGGCGTGGCCCTCTCCGGGGGGGGCGTCCGGGGGGCCGCCTTCTGCCTGGGGGTGCTCCAGGCGCTGGCGCGGTCGGGCTGGCTCCGCCACGTCGACTATCTTTCGACGGTCTCCGGGGGCGGGTACGCCGGCTCGTTCCTCGGGCGGTATTTCGACGCGGCTCGCGGGCGGCCAGGCGAGCCGGAGCTGGTCCCCGGGGCCGTCCATCAACGCGTGGTCCGAGGGCTGGGCGACCACGACTCGGCGCCCGTCCGGTGGCTGCGAGAGCACGCCAACTACCTGGCTCCGGCGGCCCCGGGGGACGTGGCCGTCAAGGTCGCCGGGTTCCTGCGGAACCTGCTGACGGTCCACCTGGTGCTGGGTGTGTCGCTCCTCGCCCTCTTCGGGCTCCTCAACGCGGTGGCCTACAGCGACGCGTTCGTCGCGCTCGCGACCCGCGCCGACGACCTGATCGGCGGTCTCGCGCCGCTGGTCCGGCTGCTCCCCGGGGACGGGCCGAGGCCCTGGCTGGTCCTGTCGGAACTCTCATTGTGGCTCGCCGCCGCGCCGCTCATGATCGCTTACTGGCTCGTCTCCCAGGACGCGCCCGAGGCGTTCATCGCGGCCGTCCTCTTGGCGGCGGCGGTGATCGCCGCCGCGCTGACCGTCATGACCGGCGGCCCGCTGCCGCTGGCGGTCCTGGCCGCGGCGGTGCTGTGGGCGATCGGCTCGTGGGCCGCGGTCCGCCGGGCGGAGGGGCCGGCCGACCCCCGCAATCCCTACCGGCTGGCGATGGCCCGGGAGCACCTGACCCGGCGGCTGGCGACCTGGCTCGGCGTCACGCTCGGCCTGGCGGCCCTCGGCGTCGTCGACTGGGGGGGGCGATGGCTGGCCCTGCGGCTGATCGAAGGCGGCCCGACCGTCCGCCAGGTCGCCGCGTGGCTCGCCTCGGCCGGGACCATGGTCCTGGGATCGGCCACGCTTTTGAGGGGGGCGGTTCTCTCCCTGGCCGCTCGATCGCCCCGATCGGCGACCCTCCGACGCGCCGCGCGCCGCTATCTCTGGGCGGCGGCGCTGCTGCTCGGGTTGCTCCCGCCGCTGGTCGCCTTCTCCTTCGTCAGCCACGCTTCCTACGAGGCCGGGAAGGCCTACCACCAGGGCCTGGCGGTCACCGTCGTGGCCCTGGTGGTGAGCCTGCTCCTCGGATCGCGCGAATGCGTGCCGTTCGTCAACCGCTCGGGCCCGCTGGCCGACCACGCCGGCCGACTGGCCCGGACTTTTCTAGGGGCCGTCAACCCCGCCCGACGCCTGCACCCCGAGGGGAGGGACGTGACTCGAACGGCCGCCGGGGACGACGTGCCGCTGTCCCGATATCGTCCCCACCTGGCCGGCGGGCCCTTGCACTTGATCAATTGCGCGGTGAACGAGACGGTGGACGTGGCCTCCCATCGGTCGGCCCGCGACCGGCGGGCGGAGAACATCGCGGTCGGCCCGGTCGGGATGAGCGTGGCCCGAGACTGGCACGCCTTCTGGGTGGACCACCAGCCGCCCGACCGCGACCTCGATCCCCTCGACCCGGACGGCCCGCATCCGTTGCTGGGCCAGGCCGGCGGCCCTGTACCCGCGGAGTCGCTCGGCCTCCAGGACTGGATGGCGATCTCCGGGGCGGCGGTCGGCCTGGGTAAAGGCCGCGAGGCCGGGACGAGGAACAACCTCCTCCACATCCTCTCGAACGCGCGCCTTGGCTACTGGTGGGACTCCGGGCTGGACGCCCGCGATCGCGCGGATTCGCCGGTCAAGCGGGGGCGGGTCGCTCGCCTCGGAGGCCTGCTGGCGAGGCTGTTCCGGACCCAGCGGCTGCTCCTGGCGGAGCTGACCGGTCGGTTCGGCGGCCCGTGGAATCGCCATTGGTATCTGTCCGACGGCGGCTCCTTCGAGGTCACGGGTGCCTACGAACTGCTCCGTCGCCGCCTCCCGTTCGTCATGGTCTGCGACGCGGGCGGGGACGCCGCGCATCCCGGATCGGGCCTCGCGACGCTCGTCAGGCTCGCCCGGATCGACTTCGGCGCCGAGGTGATCGAGGTCCAACCGGACCCCGAGACGCTCCGGGCGCTCGGCGTCCCGGAGCGGGCGGTCGATCGACTCGGCGCGCCCGACGACCTTGTCGCGCCGGCCGACGGGCTGGCGCGCAAGCACGCGGCCCTGCTCCAGGTCCGGTATCCCGAGGCCCCTCCGGGGACCTCGCCCGCCCTCGACCCCTGGCTCGCTCGCCGATTGACCTGGGTCCTCTACCTCAAGGCGACATGCACAGGCGACGAGCCCGCCGACGTGAGGAGCTTCGCCGCGTCCCACCCCGGCTTCCCCAATGAGTCGACGCTGGACCAGGTGTTCGACGAGCCCCAATGGGAGAGCCATCGGAAGCTCGGCGAGCATGTCGGCGATCTCTTGTTCATACCCGGGGAAGGAGGTCATGCCCCCGCCCGCCGTCCCGCGGACCTCGGGGAGGCTTGCTCGCCCGATCATGCCCGCGAGGTGGAGCCGGCCAAGCTCCATTAGGGCGGATTCTCGTCGCTGGGCGTCTAACGAAAGCGACCCCCGCTCCTGGCGGGGGTCGCGTCGTTGCTGGCGGGGCGGCCAGTCGGAGGTGGTCGCGGAGGCCGCGGTCCAGGGCCATCATCGGTCGGTGGCGAAGCCGCCGGTTCACACGCCGATGACGCCGGTGCCGGTGCCGGTGCCGGTGCCGATTCCGATGCCGGTCGTCGGGACCGGGGTCGTGATGATCGGGCCGGTGATCCCGCCCAGGCCGTTGGCGTTGCCGATGAAGTTGTTGAATCCGGTCCCGAAGGCCGAGTTGAAGCCCGTCGGGGCCGTCCCGAAGCCGGGGAAGCCGGTCCCGGTCGTGGCGAAGCCGTTGTTGAAGCCGCTATTGAACGTCCCGCCCGTGAACTGCGGGCCGAAGACGCTCGGGAAGGTCGCGCCGTTCTGGAAGAACCCCGTGGGCAGCTGCGTGCCGCCGCCGGGCGTGGTGCCCAGGAAGGGGCCGACCACCCCGTTGAAGTTCTGGAACGCGCTCGTGAACCCGTTCTGGAACCCCGTGATGAACTCGTTCATCGTGAACGGGGTCGTGGACGGGCCAGTGCCCGTCGGGAAGACGCCGGTGAGCGCGTTGAAGAAGTTGCCGGTCGGCGTGCCGCCGGTCCTCGTCCCGAAGAAGCTGGACTGGAGCTGTGACCGGATCGGAGAGGAGTTGGGCAGGATCGACAGGATCCCATTGGCCTGATAGGCGGCCGTATTCAGGGCGTTCGCGTACTGCTGTTGGAACGCCTCGACGCCCTGGGCGTTGAACGCGCCGGTGGGGTCGAACAGGGTGCCCTGGGCGATGCCGCCGACGCTATTGGCCAGCGTGCCGAACGTGTTGTTGAGCTGCAACGCCGCCTGGTTCCCGAGGAACTGGGAGAGGGGCACCTGCAGGCCGGTCGTGGGATCGATCGCCTGCGAGGCGAGCCCCGGGGAACGCAGGAACGCCGAGACCTGCCGCGAATTCGCGGCGAAGTTCGAGTTGATCAGGCGGTCGAGCGAATTCTGGAGCAGGCGCGGCGAGGACGTCCCCCAGGGCGTGCCGAGCTGGCGGCCGATGCGGCCGGTCAGGCTGCGCAGGTCGTCGCCCATGAGCGACTGCTGGAGAGCGGGCAGCAGGCTCTGGGCCGAGCCCGGCAGGAGCGCGACCTGCGATGACAGCCCCAACGCGGTGGCGTTCAGGGCGCCGCCGACGTTGTTCCTGAAGTCGTCGATGGCCTGCTGCGTGGGCCGGCCGTTCGGGCCGAGATTGCCCGCCCCGTAGAGCGTGGCGATCTGGTCGTTGACGTATTGTCGCAGCGCGGTCTGGGCCGCGGTGAATTGCTGGCCGTAGGTCGTCGCGAGCTGTCTCGCCGTCAGATCGGACGGGGTGGACGGGCCGCCGGGTCCGCCGGGGCCGCCCGGGCCTCCGAGGGAGCCGCGAAGGATCGTCATCCAGCTCGGGATAGAACTCAAGACGACGCGCTCTTCCAGTGACGCGCCGACGATGCTCGGGCGGAAGGCGTTGCGATTGCTCCGGGGCTTGGCGCTCATGGTGGACTCCTGGGGGAACAACGGGCCATCCTTGAATACGAAGCGAGTGCCGACGCGTGGATCGCGCCGTCCCGATGATCGTTCGAAGTCGGGAAGCTCCATCGGCCGGCGAAGCGCCCGCCGGCCGATGGACGAGGATTCCGTCCAAGCACTCCGCGCGCCCTGGTCCTCCAAATGCGGGGCGATCCTCCGGCTTCGGCTCGCGAGCGAGGGGGGTTACATCGACTTGCCGAAGATCCTCCGCGCGGCTTCCTGCACGAACCCGGGCTCGACCTCGTCGGCGGCCGGCGAGGCGAGCTGGGGCTCGGCCGGGAGGGCCGGCAGGTCGGCGATCGTCGGTATCGGGTCGTTGGTGACGGTCAGGTCGGGGGCGCCGTCGGGATGCGGACCCTTCCAGATCTGGGAGATGGCCGAGATGTCTTCCTGGGTGAAGTTGTACAGGGTGTTGTAGAGGCCCTGCTCGATGTACTTCTGGGCCTCCGGGAAGGCGTGGTTGCTCAACTCCGGGATCGGGAAGAGCTTGACGACGTTGACCCCGGACAGCTCCTCGAGCGCCTTGGCGTAGGCGATGACGTGCGTGCTCCCGCGGACCAGCAGGAAGCCCGTCAGCTCGCGCACCGTCGGGTCGCTGGTGGTCTCGTAGACCTTCAGCTTGGTGGCCCGGGCGGCCGTCTCCAGGAAGAAGTTGTGCACCAGGTCCAGCCTGAGGTTGCCGCTCGACTGCACGTAGCTGCCATTCCAGTAGTTGCCCATCGAGTCGACGGGCAGGGCGCACTGGCCTGCATTGAAGAACTGGTACTTGTTATGAGCCTTCAAGGCCTCGGCCAGCGGCGCGGCGGTGGGGTCGTGGCCGCGAGTGGTGGTGCCCGTCAGCAGGAGGTTGATCGCGGAGGCGACCAGCTCGACGTGGCCCCACTCCTCGGCGGCGATGTTCGCGACCAGCTTGTAATAGGGCCCGTAGGCCTCGCGGTCTCGGAAGTTGATCGTCTGGAAGAAGTAATTCATCAGCGTGGACATTTCGCCCGCCTTCCCGCCCATCAGCTCCTGGACGGCCGCGGCCGCCTCGGACGATGGGTGCTTGGGGACGGGGAGTTGTGTCAGCAGCTTGTCGGCGCGGAAGATCATGGAAACGGCTCCTCGGGGGCGGGGCGTGGCTGCCGCGGACGCGGCGGAAACCTGGGATCGTCGCCCATTCGCCTAGCAAGCCAGGTTCCAAAGCCCGCTCCCACCGGGGCGTTTCCCCGGATTCCGGGATAATCCCAGCCTCCCCGGCCGAGGCCTCGCGACGGGATGCGGGGCCGGCGCTCGCCCTCTTGGGCTTCCCGGCGAGCCTTCGTTGGCGAGGCTCGGGCGGCCACGCCGCGGGATTCGTTGCCTATCGCGGCCACTCGCGGTTGACGCGGGGCCATCGCGCTCATAGAGTATTAAAGTTCCTTCACTTTCCGCGGAGGCCTCAAGGCCGATGACCCGGCGTGGCGTCGATTACGGGATCCTGATACTGGCGGCCCTGGTGGTTCTGCTGGGGTCGTTCGCCTCGCCGGCGCTTCAGGCCCTCGCGCACCCCGGGTCCGGTCGGGTGAAGGCGCCGCGGAGGGATCTGGCCCTCGCCGCGATCCGTCGCGCGTCGCAGTCGTGCGTCGTCCACGTCCCGCGCGTCGATCGGCCGTCGCCGGTCGGGCTGAAGGTGGAGTCGGAGGTCCGGGCCGAGGTCGACCCGACCGAGGAGTCCTCGTCGGCGTTGCCGCGTCTGGACGCGATCACCTCCTCGCGGCGCCGGACGAAGCGCGTCGCGACCCGCCCCGCCGAGGCCGTCGCGGCGCGGCCATTGCGCTGCTGACCCTCCCCCCGCCGACGCCTCGCCGTCGGCGCCGTCCTCGCTCCATCCCGGGCTTCCGCCACGCGCCCCGTCGCGTCGCGGCCTGAGCGTGGGGCTTGCGGTCGCGACCTCCCTCCCCGGGTCTCGACCTGGCTATTGGCCCCGGGCGACCTCCCCCGCCCGCCGACGTCACCCGTCCTCATATCCGCGCCGCGGGCCTCCATGGCTCGCGGTCCGTCTCGGAGCGTCCCGACCCATGAAGCGCCTGGTGCTCGCCTTGCTTTACCCGTTCCGCATGATCGCCCGGCGGCCCGTCACGACGCTGGCCCTGGGGGTCGCCCTGGCCGCGGGGGCCGTCGTCGGGGCCTCCAAGATGGGGGTGGAGGTCTTGCCGCCGGCGCTCGCTCGCGAGATGCACGCCTACACCGACGACCTGGGGGGGACCGCCGGGAAGTTGAAGGCCTACCTCGCGGCCCGGTACGAGCAGTACTTCGGGGAGTCTCACGAGGCCGCCCATCACGAACCTCACAAGATCGTGGTCACCAGCCCCCAGGTGAAGAACGTCACCCTCACGCAGAGTTACGTCTGTCAGATCCACTCGCAGCGCCACATCGAGGTTTGCGCCCTGGACGGGGGCTACCTGCAGGAGGTGCTGGTCAAGGAGGGCCAGGCCGTGAAGAAGGGGGATCTCATGTTCAAGATCCTCCCGGTGCTCTACCAGGCGAAGGCGGAGGCCGAGCAGGCGGAGGCCGAGCTGGCCAGGCTGGAGTACAACAACACCAAGATGCTGTCGGCCTCGCGGGTCGTCTCGCAGAACGAGGTGCTGCTGCTCCAGGCCAAGCTGGCGAAGGCCCAGGCCAAGGCCGACCTGGCGAAGGCCGAGCTGGACTTCACCGAGATCCGGGCGCCGTTCGACGGCATCGTCGACCGCCAGCAAACGCAGCTCGGGAGCCTGATCAAGGAGGGCGACGTCCTGACGACCCTCTCCGACAACGGCGTGATGTGGGTCTACTTCAACGTCCCGGAGGCCCAGTACCTGGAGTACATGGCCGCCCAGGGGCGCCACGAGCCGGAGCCCAAGATCGAGCTGGAGCTGGCCGGCGGCCGGAAGTTCGAGCAGCCCGGCAAGATCGGGGCGATCGAGGCCAACTTCAACAACGAGACCGGCAACATCGCCTTCCGCGCCGACTTCCCCAACCCTCACCGGCTGCTTCGACACGGGCAGACCGGGAAGGTGATCCTCAGCGAGGTCGCCTCGGACGCGGTCGTGATCCCGCAGCGGGCGACCTTCGAGATCCTCGCCAAGCGCTACGTCTACGTCGTGGACGAGGAGGGCAAGGCGAGGCAGCGCGAGATCCAGATCGAGAACGAGCTGGAGGACGTCTTCGTCGTCGACAAGGGGGTGGGCGCCGGCGACAAGATCATCCTGGAAGGCGCCGGGCAGGTGCGCGACGGCGAGAAGATCGAGTACGAGTTCGCCGCCCCCGAGCTGGTGCTGTCGAAGCTGAAGGACCGGGCGGAATAAGCCGCGCCCGCGCGGAGTTGCCATCGATTCGGGCCGGACGTCCGGCGCGGAACCACTCCCGACCCCACGAGTGCCATGTTCGCGAAGATCCTCCACCGTCCGGCGCTGGCGATCGTCATCTCGATCATCATCCTCTTCCTGGGGGGGCTGTCGATCGCCACGCTCCCGATCTCGCAATTCCCCTCGGTAGCCCCGCCCAGCGTGGTGGTGGCGATCTCCTACCCCGGCGCCAGCGCCAACGTGCTGGTCGACTCGGTGATGATCATCCTGGAGCAGGCGATCAACGGCGTCGCCGACATGCGCTACATGGTGTCGGCCGCCACGAGCGCCGGCGAGGCGGCGATCACGATCGTGTTCGAGCCCGGCACGGACCCGAACGTGGCGGTGCTGAACGTGCAGAACCGCATCCAGACGGTGAAGAACCGGCTCCCACCCCTCGTCGAGCGGGAGGGGATCATCGTGATGCAGAACATGTCCAGCATGCTGATGTACGTGAACGTCTACAGCACGCAGGAGGGGCAGGACCAGAACTTCCTCTACAATTTCGCCTTCGCCAACCTGGTGCCCGAGCTGAAGCGGGTGCGGGGCGTCGGCAGCGCCACGATCCTGGGGAACCGCCAGTACGCCATCCGGGTGTGGCTGGACCTGGACCGCATGCGGGCCTACAACGTCTCGGCCGAGGACGTCGTGAAGACCCTCGGCGAGCAGAGCATGATCGGCTCGCCCGGCCGGCTCGGGCAGGCGACGGGCGTCCGGTCCCAGGCGAAGGAATACGTCCTGACCTGGGTCGGGCGGTACAACCGGCCGGAGCAATACGAGGACATCGTCCTGAGGGCGAACCCGGACGGCGAGATCCTACGCCTGAAGGACGTCGCCCGCGTCGACCTGAGCGCCGCGTACTACGACATCTACTCGGACATCGACGGCCATCCGTCGGCGGCGATCGTCCTGAAGCAGCTCCCGGGCACGAACGCGTCGGCCGTGATCGAGGAGGTGAAGGAGAAGCTCAAGGAGATGAAGGAGGAGTCGTTCCCCTCCGGGATGACGTACGAGGTGAGCTACGACGTCTCCAGCTTCCTGGAGGCGTCGATCGAGCAGGTCGTCCACACGCTCTTCGAGGCGTTCGTGCTGGTGTCTCTGGTGGTGTTCCTCTTCCTGGGGGACTTCCGATCGACGCTGATCCCGACGCTGGCGGTGCCGGTCTCGCTGATCGGGGCGTTCTTCTTCCTGCAGGTGTTCGGGCTGTCGATCAACCTGATCACGCTCTTCGCGCTGGTGCTGGCGATCGGCGTCGTGGTCGACGACGCCATCGTGGTGGTGGAGGCGGTCCACGCCAAGATGCACGAGAAGCACCTCACGCCGTACCTGGCCACGCGGGAGGTGATGGGGGAGATCAGCGGCGCGATCATCGCCATCACGCTGGTGATGACGGCGGTGTTCGTCCCGGTGACGTTCATGACCGGGCCGGTCGGGACGTTCTACCGCCAGTTCGGGATCACGATGGCGACGTCCATCGTCCTCTCCGGCCTGGTCGCGCTGACGCTCACGCCGGTCCTCTGCGCGATGATCCTCAAGCCCCACACGGGGCGCAAGAGCTACTCGCCGCTGGCGATCTTCCTGAGGATGTTCGACCGGGGCGTCGAGAAGGTGACGGGGGGCTACGCCGCGTTCCTGCGCCCGGTGGTGCCGAGACGGCTGCTGACCATGGGGGTCGTCGGGGCGTTCGGGGTCGGGATCTTCCTCGTGAACTCGCACCTGCCGGCCGGCTTCATCCCGCTGGAGGACCAGGGGATGATCTACGCGGTGCTCCAGACGCCGCCGGGCTCGACGATCGAGTACACCAACAGCAAGTCGCACGAGCTCCAGCGGATCGCCAGGGACATCCCCGGGGTCGGCTCGATCTCCTCGCTGGCCGGCTACGAGGTGCTGACCGAAGGGCGCGGATCCAACGCGGGGACGTGCCTCATCAACCTGAAGCCCTGGGGCGAGCGCAAGCTGACCTCGAAGGAGATCATCGAGCGGCTGGAGCACGAGTGCCGCCAGATGTCCAACGTGAAGCTGGAGTTCTTCGAGCCCCCCGCGGTGCCGGGCTTCGGGGCCGCCGGCGGCTTCTCCACGCGGGTGCTGGACAAGACGAACTCGATGGACTACGCGCGGCTCGGCGAGGTGACCGACAAGTTCATGGCCGCCCTGGCGAAGCGCAAGGAGGTCAAGGGGCTGTTCACCTTCTTCGCGAGCAACTACCCGCAGTACGAGATCGTCATCGACAACGACGTGGCCATGCAGAAGGGGGTGTCGATCGGCAAGGCGATGGACAACCTCTCCATCGCCATCGGCAGCACCTGGGAGCAGGGGTTCGTCCGCTTCGGCCAGTTCTACAAGGTGTTCGTCCAGGCCCTGCCGGAGTTCCGCCGCTACCCGTCCGACCTGGAGAACATGTTCGTCAAGAACGACAAGGGGGAGATGGTCCCCTACTCGGCGTTCATGACGCTGAAGAAGGGGCAGGGCCTCAACGAGATCAACCGCTACAACCTCTACACGTCGGCCGCGATTCAGGGCGCCCCCGCGCCGGGGTACAGCAGCGGTCAGGCGATCCAGGCCATCCAGGAGGTGGCCGCCGAGACGCTCCCGCCGGGCTTCGGCCTGGGCTGGGAGGCCCTGTCCTACGACGAGGCGACGAAGGGGAACCTGGCGGTCTACATCTTCATGGTCGTCGTGGTCTTCGTGTACCTCGTGCTGGTCGGCCAGTACGAGAGCTTCCTGCTGCCGCTGTCGGTGATCATGTCGCTGCCGATCGGGATCTTCGGCTCCTTCCTGTTCCTGCGGCTCATGGGGCTGTCGAACGACGTGTACGCGCAGATCGGCCTGGTCATGCTGGTCGGCCTGCTGGGCAAGAACGCGATCCTGATCGTCGAGTTCGCGGTCCAGCGGCGGAGCGAGGGGGCGAGCATCGCGGAGGCGGCGATCGAGGGGGGCAAGCTGCGGTTCCGGCCGATCCTCATGACCTCCTTCGCGTTCATCGCCGGCCTGATCCCGCTGGTGCGCGCCACGGGCCCCGGCGCGATCGGGAACCGGACGATCGGCACCACCGCGGTCGGGGGCATGCTGCTGGGCACCACGATCGGCGTGCTGGTCATCCCCGGCCTCTATTACATCTTCGGCAAGCTGGCCGACGGCAAGAAGCTGCTCCAGGACGAGGTGGACGGCCCCCTGACCGAGGCGCTCAGCCACGGCGGGACGCCCGGCCACGACCCGGAGCATGGGACGGCCGGGCACGGCCTGGACGGCATGGAAGACGACGGGGAGAGCTACGACGAGGAGGGCGCGTGACGCGGCATCCCAACCCGTCTTGACCGCGCGGTCGGGATGCGTTAGACCGGCGACGATTCGATGTTCGTCGATGAATCGCCGGGTCCCCTCGCGCCTCGGGGCCGGTCCCCGTCCCCATCTCGACCGGCCCCCCACGATCAACCCACGGCCCGCCCGGCGCGCGACCCCCGACGGGGATCGCCGCGGGCGGCGCGACCAGGAATCCCCGCCCGGAGGGCGGGAAAGTCCGATGCCCATGGCTTCCTTGATCCCGCGGCGGAGCGCGGGCGGGGGGCCGGGCGGCGGAATTCTCCAAGGATGGAACGGATGAACCAGCCGGTGAGCCAGTCGGGTGGGAAGCTCTGGATGCGGGCGGCGGCGCTCGCCGTCGCGTGCGGCTTCTCGCTGATCCTGCCGTCTTGCGCGATACCCGCGCTGCGCAACGCCAAGCCGGGGCCGGGGGCGCTGCCCACCTACGACCTCCGCAAGACGGACCCTCAATCCGACCTGCCGCCGGTCTTCGAGGCGGCCGACAGCCCGGACAACTCGGGGCTGCTCCGCGTCGAGGAATTCTTCGACGACCCGGCCCTGGTCGGACTCGTGCGCTCCGCGATCGGCGGCAACCAGGAGCTGCGGATCATCACCGAGGAGATCCAGGTCGCCAGCAACGAGATCATGTCGCGCAGGGGGGCGTACCTCCCGTCGATCGACCCCGGCGGCCGCATCGCGATCGAGAAGACCAGCCTGTTCACGATCCCCGGCGTGACGATCCTGAACGACCCGTTCGAGCGCGGCCGCTTCCTCCCCGACCCCATCCCCGACTTCCTCTTCGCGCCGGCGATGATCTGGACGCCGGACATCTGGTGGCAGTTGCACAACGCCAGGGACGCGGCGATCCTGCGCTACTACGCCGCCGGCGAGGCGCGGAACGCGTTCGTCACCAACCTGATCGCCGAGGTCGCGAGCAACTACTACCGGCTGATGTCGCTCGACAATCGGATCGTCATCCTGGACGAGACGATCAAGATCCAGGAGCAGGCGCTGGAGATGGCCAGGTCCGTCAAGGAGGGCGCCCGCGGCACCGAGCTGCCGGTCCAGCGGTTCCTGGCCGAAGTCCGCAGGAACCAGAGCGAGAAGGAGATCGTGCGGCAGGACATCGTCGAGACGGAGAACCGGATCAATTTCCTGCTGGGGCGCAACCCCCAGCGCGTCGAGCGCTGGACGGGGGATTTCATCGACCTGAAGCTGCACCCGCTGAGCGTGGGCTTCCCCGCGGAGCTGTTGAGGAATCGGCCGGACATCCGCCAGGCCGAGCGCGAGCTGGAGGCGGCCGGGCTGGACGTGCTGGTCGCCCGAAAGCAGTTCTACCCGAAGGGCTTCATCGGCTCGAACGTCGGCTATCAGGGCTTCGACCCCCGGTTCATGTTCCTCACGCCCGAGGGGCTGATCGCGGGCGCCGCCGGCAACCTGGTCGTCCCGTTCATCAACCGGAAGGCGATCAAGGCCGAGTACCTCACCGCGAACGCCCGCCAGTTGCAGGCCGTGTATCGATACCAGCGGATCGTGCTGGAGGCGTTCGTCGACGTGGTCAATCGCCTGTCCCGCGTCGACTACTACACCCGCAGCATCGAGATCCGGCGCGAGCAGCTCGCGGCGTTGGAGGAATCGGTGCGGGTCGCCACGCGACTCTTCCAGTTCGCCCGCGCCGACTACGTCGACGTGCTGTTCGCCCAGCGGGACCTCAGGGACGCCCGGACGACGCTGGTCGAGACCAAGCAGGAGCAACTGGCCGCGGTCATCGAGACCTATCAGGCCCTCGGCGGCGGCAGCTACCTCTACTCGATCCCGGTCCCCAGGCCGATGCTGCCGTTCTGGGAGCGGATCCGGACGCGCAAGACACCGGCGCTCGATGTGAAGCCGGAGCCGATCGGCGAGCCGGTCACGCCGTCGATCCCCGGGCCCCCGCGGAGCCCGGCGGCCGAGCCGTTCACCGACCCGCTAGCGCCGTCGCCGGCCGACGACGCGCCCCCTCCCCCGCCGCCGGACGATCCGGACGAGCGCCAGGGCGGGCTCGGCCCCGCGGACCGGATCGAGATCCCGCCGCCCTCGCCGCCCGGAGGCCTGCCGGACGCGCTCCCGCCCGACTGATCCTCGGGAGAACGGCCCGAACCGTCGGGGGCTAAACGTCCCCGCCGGCCGGGGCGCGATTGCCGCGGGGGTCGTCTCCTGATAAGATAATGGAATGCAAATCACCTCGAAGATCGGGACGGCGACGCTCGCCTCCGGATTGACGGAACGCGACCCGACAAGTCGATCGGTCGAACCCGGCGAAGATCGGAGATTTGACGTGGACCATGCGCCCGAAAGCCCCTCCTCGGCGATCGGTCTCAAAGTCTTGATCGTCGACGACAACGTCGACTCGGCGACCTCGTTCGCCATGCTCTGCCGGATCGACGGCCATGAGGTCCGCACCGCCCACGACGGTGCCGAGGGGCTCGCCTTCGCCCGCGAGTTCGAGCCCGACGCCGTCTTCCTCGACATCAGCCTGCCGGACATGAACGGCTACCGCGTCGCCGAGCAGATGCGCCGCACCCCCCCGCTCGACAAGACGTTGCTCATCGCCATGACCGGCTACGGCGACGCCGAGCACGAGCACCGCTCGCAGCAGGCGGGCTTCGACCACCACGTCGTCAAGCCGGCCGACCACACTTACATCAAGCAGCTTCTCGACCGCCGCGCCGCGACCGGCTGCTGCTGAAGCCAAGCCGGGCCGGCCATCAACGCGACGCCTTCAGGGCATCGCGGGCCAATTCCAGCGCCCCGTGGACCACGACGGCCTCGCCTAGCTCCGCCGCGACGATGTCGAACGAGCCCCGGAACGGCGCGAACGCGCCGGCGTCGACCCGCGACCGGATGGGGGCGAACCACAGGTCCTCCCCCATCAGCGAGACGCCCCCTCCCAGGATGATGCGCGCCGGGGCGATCAGGGCGACCGCCTCGCACAGCGCGTGCGCCATGGCGTCATGGGCCTGCCCCAGCACCCGGAGGGCGTTCGGATCGTCCCGACGCGCCGCGTCCGCCACGTCGACGGCCGTGATGCTCGCGGGGTCGCCGCCCGACTCGTCCTGGACACCCCAGCGGCGGCCTTCGGCGTCGAGAGTCCGGGCGAGGTCCCTGGCGACGGCCCCGATTCCCCAGCCGGAGGCCACCTTCTCCAGCTCCGGCCACTCCGCCCCCGCGGGGGCGAGGTCGGAAGGGGGGACGCGCAGGTGGCCGATCTCGGCCGCGCCCCGCCCCGCGCCGCGATAGATACGGCCGTCGATGATCAACGCCCCGCCGATGCCGCTGCCGATCGTCAGGTACAGGATCGGCGAGCGGCCCCGGCCCGCGCCCAGGCGAGACTCGGCCAGGCCGGCGACGTCGGCGTCATTGTGGACCGAGACGAGCGGGACGCCCAGGGCCTCGCGGAACCAACCGGCCAGGGGGAAGCCGGTCCATCCCTCGACCTGGAACGAGGTCTCCGTCCGCCCCGACTCGGCGTCGACGGGCCCGCCGAAGCCGACGCCGACGGCCCGGACGTCGCCCGGCCGCAGGCCGTGTTCCTCGCCCAGCGCGGCGAAACCATCCTCGATCTGGGCGAGGATCCCCCGCGCGCCGTCGGCGGGGACGATCGTCCGCCGGATCAGGCCGTCGAAGCCTTCGGGGTGGCGGCTCAGGCCGAGCTGGAGCTTGGTGCCGCCGATCTCGACGCCGACGGCCCAGGGGTGGTGGCTTGGCATGTCAGGCGTGGGCCGTCGCGCGGTGCTTGGCGGCGAATCGGCGATGGAGGTCGTCGATCAGCCAGTGGAAGACGACCTGGTGGAGCGATTCCACGATCCCCATGTCGTCGATGCCGACGTGGAGGTTGTGCCTCCCCATCTCCTGGAGCTTGCCGCCGGAGAAGCCGGTGAAGCCGACGGTCTCCAGGCCGTTGGCCTCGGCCCACTCCACGGCGCGGAGGATGTTGGGGCTGTTGCCGGAGCCTGAGATGGCGATCAGGACGTCGCCGTGGGAGGCGAGGTTCTTCAGCTGTTCGATGAAGATCCGCTCATATCCCTCGTCGTTGGCCCAGGCCATGATGCCGGCGGTGTTGTCGGTGAGGCTCAGGACCTTCAGCCGCTTCTGGCCCTCGAAGTCGACCAGGGTGCACTTGGCGAGGTCCTCGCAGAGGTGCGAGGCGTTCGCGCCGGAGCCGCCGTTGCCGATGATGAAGACGAACCGGCCGGCGTCATAAGCCCGCTCGATCACGTCGCTGACGTTCTCGACCGAGCGGAGGTCGAGCCTGGCGATCTCGTCGCGCACCCGCGACAGGTAGTCCCCGGCCGAAAGCGTCTGTCCCAGCATTGTCGCCACTCCTTCCGGCGCGGTCTCCGTCCTTCTCCAGCGGCGGGATCATAGCAGCCGGGTCGAAAGCGTGTAAAGTGGACTCGGCCCCGCCCCACGACCCGCCCCCGGGAGATCGACGCCTAAGATGAGCGCCTGGTCCTCGATCGTCAGCCTCGCCGTCGTCGCCCTGGTCACCTTCGGGGGGCTGGCTTGCGGCCGGCATGCCCTGGCCCTGCCGCGCGGGCTGCCCCGCGCGCTGGCGGCGGCCGTGCTGGGATGGGCGTGGATCACCGTGGCGATGCAGCTCCTCGGGGCGCTCGGCCAGCTGCGCCTCGGCTGGATGGTGGGGTGGTCCGGCGTGCTGGCGCTGGCGGCGGGCGCCTGGGCGACGCGGCTCCGGGAATCCGACCCCGCCCCTCCCGCCCCGGCCGAGCCGACGGGATGGGAGGGCTGGGTCGCGCTCGGTCTGCTGCTCTGGACGGCGATCGTCTTCGGGCTCCCCTCGCTCCTCCTCCCGGTGAAGGTGGTGAGCGACGGCCCCATCTATCACCTGTACTTCGCGGCGAAATGGTGGAAGGCGGGGGGCCTGGACCTCGTCCCCGTGCCGTTCGGCGAGAGCGCGGCGACCTACTTCCCGGCGAATGGCGACGTCTGGTTCGCCTGGCTGATGGCGACCTGGGGGGGCGACCGGCTGGCGAGGGTGGGGCAGGCGCCGTTCTACGTGATGGCGTGCCTGGCGGCCTACGGCTGCGCCCGCGAGCTGGGGGCCGGGCGGACGGCGTCGCTGGTGGCGACCTCGCTGTTCGCGACCGGCGGGCCGCTGGTCTCGTTCAACTTCGAGGCCAACGTCGACACGATCTTCATGGCCGGCTATCTCGCCGCCGCTTACTTCTTCCTGCGGCACGGGCTCGGTCGCGACGGCTGGCCCGCGCTGCTGTTCGGGGGGCTGGCGGCGGGGCTGGCGCTGGGGACGAAGTCGGTGGGGAACCTCTTCGTCCCGCCGCTGGCGCTGGCGGGGGTCGTCGCGGCATACTGGAATTCCCGAAGGCTCAGGCCGACGCTCGCTGGCGCGGGGATCATGCTTGCGAGCGTCGCGACGCCCTCGGCGTTCTGGTTCGCCCGGAACGCGATCCTGACCGGCAACCCGTTGTATCCGCTGACGTTGAAGGTCGGCGGGGCGACGCTGCTGTCGGGCTGGTACGACCGCGACGCCATGACGCAAAGCGTCTACTACGTGCCCGTCGACCAGTGGCGGGCGTTGGTGGACATCCTGGCCGGCGTGCTGGACGCCCGGACGGTCCCGCTCTGGCTGGCGGCCGTGCTGGGGGCGTGGGCGATCGGCCGGGGGCGGCGGCCGGGCGACGGCTGGGTCTGGGTCTTCGCGGCCGGCGCGGTCCTCAACGTCGCGCTCTACTGGCTGTTCATCCCCTATCGGACGCAGCAGCGGTTCATGCTCCAGGGGGTGGGGCTGGCCGTCGTGCCGCTCGCGCGGCTGCTCGATCGCGGCCGGTGGCTGTCGATCCTGGCGACGGCCCTGCTGGCGCTCCACCTGCTGACGCCACAGACGTGGCCGTTCGGCCCGACGGACGCCGACGTGCCGTGGGATCTCCACCCGCGCATCCCCAACGCGGTGCCGTCGATCCTCGGGGTGTCCTCGGCTATGAACAGCGCGTCGGCGGCCGGACGGCTGGCCCTCGCGGGGCTGGCCGCGGCGCTAGCGACCTGGGCGTGGTCGCGTTGGCGATCCGCCCGGCGCGGCGCCCGGACGTGGACGGTCGCGACGGCCTCGGCGCTGGCCCTGGCGGGGTTGGGGGCGTTGTGGACGGCCCCGTTCGCGGGGGACCCTCGGCTCCTGTTCTTCCCGGCGTTCGGGGACTTCTACCTGGGCTGGATGGAACTGGACGCCCGATCTGGCCCAACGGGGTCGCGGGTGGCCTACGCGGGGACGAACATCCCTTACTATCTGATGGGGGCGAGGCTGCGGAACGACGTCCGGTACGTGAACGTCCAGGGCCCCCCCGACTGGCTGCTGCACGACTTCCACCGCCGGGCCGTCGCCGAGGGCCGAGGCTCGTGGCCCAACCCCCGGCCGGGCTGGGACCGCGAGGAGCCCGACTTCGACGCATGGCTTTCGAACCTTCGCGACGCCGGGATCCAACTCCTGGTCGTCACGCGCGTCAACCCGGCCGAGGGTGCCCATAACGTCGCCGACACGGAAGGGTTCCCCATCGAACGCCGCTGGGCCGATACCCGCCCCCAGGTCTTCGAACCCCTCTACGGAGCCCGCGAGGAAGACCCCTGGTTCCGCCTCTACCGCGTCCGTCCCCCGGCCGATTCGCGATGATCGGGCTCTGGCTCCGTTTGGCTTCGTTCGCGCGCCGGCGGTTCGGGTGAATTTGAATTAAGATGTTGACGATCAATGGCTTGCGAGTTCGCGGAGTTGGCTTCGTTCGTCGTATTCGAAGTGGTTTTCCAATCCCGCGAACGTAAGACGCGCGTCCCCTCTCCCGCCGGGAGAGGGTGGCCCAAAGGGCCGGGTGAGGGTCATCGGACGGTCGAGATAGCGGCGGTTCGCCCGTTCCACGCGCCGACATGCCGTCTGCGCTCCGACGACCCTCACCCGCCGCTGGCGCGGCTGGCCTCTCCCGGGGGGAGAGGGGACGGGATCGGGCCGGTGCCCTCGTCATGTCCTCGGTATCGGCCTTCATGCGGGCGGGCCGTCCCCGGGTCATCGATGCTGGCGAATTTTCAAAGAACCTCCGACTTGGGGAATGATCCGGGGGAGGTTCGGCGGGATTTCATGTTTCGAAAAGAATTCCGCGAGGGGGCCGGGGCTATCAGCCGCCGCGGCGGAGTTCGTAATACTGGTCGATGGCCTTGATGCGCTTGACGATCCGGGCGACGACGTAGCCGGCCAGGGCCAGGCAGGCGATGAAGACGTTGGCGAAGGGGAGCGCGTCCGGGCGGGACCATCCTAGCTGGCCCTGGCGCCATTCCAGCCCGGCCAGGGCGTGGAGGCCGGCGTAGCCAGCGATCGCCAGCGCGGTCGTGAGCCAGACGATCCCCTCGCGGAACCAGAGGCCGGACGCCGCGACCATCAGCGGGTAGCCGATCAGCAGCGGCGTGTCGAGGTCGCCCATGATCCAGACGAGCAGCGTCAGGCAGGTCATGTCGCCGAGGATCCAGGCCCCTCGCGTCGCGTCCGATTCCCGTCCCCGCCGCTTGAGTTGCTGGAACAGGAGCGTCAGCACGGCCCAGAGGCCCAGGACGACCTGGACCCAGGCGCGGGCGGTGGCGTCGGGCTCCAGGGATAGGAAGTGGTAGTTGACCTCGGTGAGCACGCTCATCAGGCCCAGGCCGGCGAGCCGGGCGGCGATCTCGGGCTCGCGTCGGACCCAGCGGCGGAGCTTCTGGACCGGGCCGGACGCCGCGATCACGTCCCCCTGGATGTACCGGGCCAGCTCGTCGGCCAGCGCGGCGGGGGTCGGGTAGCGGTCCGAGGGGGACTTCTCCAGGCACTTCAGGCAGATGTGCTCCAGCTCGCGGGGGACGTCCGGGCGGAGCTGGTGGGGGGGGATCGGGTCGCAGTAGATGGCCTGCATCACCGTCTCCATCGTGGTCCCCATGCGGAACGGCGGCCGGCCGGCGAGGATCTCATAGAGGATCGCGCCCAGGCCGTGGACGTCGGTGGCCGGGCCGATGGCCTTGCGGTCGCCGGAAGCCTGCTCGGGGGCCATGTAGCTGGGCGTCCCCAGGACCGCGCCCGAGGCCGTCAGTTCGCTGGACTGCGACGCCTGCCGCGCCAGGCCGAAGTCGGTGACGCGCGGGGAGCCGTCGCGGTCGATCAGGACGTTGGAGGGCTTCAGGTCGCAGTGGATGAACCCTTGCTCGTTGGCGTATCGCACGGCGCGGGCGAGGGTCTCGATCAGCCCGGCAGCGGCGATCGGGTCCTCGCGATACGTCTCCATGTGGTCGGCCAGCGTCCCCCCCTCCACCAGGCGCATGGTGAAGTACAGGAAGCCGTCCTGCTCGCCGACCTCGTGGATCGGCACGATGTTGGAGTGGTCGAGCCGGGCGGCGAGCGCGGCCTCGCGGCGGAAGCGCTCGCGGTCGGCGTCGCCGGCCAGCGCGCCGGAGAGGATCATCTTGAGGGCGACGGGGCGGTTCAGCGCGGTGTCGTGGGCGCGGTACACGATCCCCATGCCGCCGCGCGCCAGCTCCGCGACGAGTTCGTACTTGCCGAAGCGCTCGCCGCCGGCCGGCGGGGCCGACGACGAGGGGGAGGCAGGCCGACGCGGCTCGTCACCGGGGCGCAGGCCGACGGTCGCCTCGAAGGGCTCGCCGTCGGCCGCTCCCTCGTCGGCCCCCGAGTCGGTCTCCTCGCGGAAGAGCGGGCGCAGGGCGTCGGCGTGGGGGGGGAAGCGGCGGAGGTATTCGCGGAGGGAAGGCTCCTCGCCGACCGTTTGACGCAGCTCGATCTCCAGGGCGGCCAGCTCCTCGACGAGCGCCGGGCGGTCGGGATCTTCGGGGGGGCCGAGGTAGTCCTCGACGCGCGGCCGGGGGCGGGCCTTCCAGTCGGCCTCGAAGCGCTCGCAGGCGTCGTGGACCTTCCGCGCCACGGCGAGCGGGTCGGCGGCGTCCTTGCCGGGGGGCTTGGTCATGAGGCGTCCTCGTCCCGTTGCGACCAGGTCTTGCGGATCAGGTCGAGGCGTCGGGCGACGGTCCGCCGCGCGCAGCCGAGGCGCTCGGCGATCTCGTCGCTGGTGTAGCCCTCCATGCGACGGAGGGCGACCTCGCGCAGGCCGTCGTCGGGGAGGGCGTCGAGCAGGCGCTGGAACTCCTCGGCGACCATCGCGGCGAACTCCGGCGTCGGCTCGTCGCCGGCGATCAGCTCGAGGCCGCCGTCGCGGTCCAGCTCGCTCGCCTTCCGTCCCCCGCCGCGCTTGAGGCGGCGTTCGCGCCCGACCTGGGCGAACGCCTTGCGGGCCGTGATGACGACCATGAGCTTCCAGAGATCCTCGCGGTCGTCCAGCTTGGGGAACCGCCCCTTCGCCGCGCCCTCGCAGAAGCTGTTGAACGCCGAGAGCGCCGCGTCCTCCTCGTCCTCGTCGGCCCCGGCCTTGCGGAGCCCGCGCAACTTTGCCCGGGCCAGGACGACGAGCTTGCCGAAGTAGCGCTCCCAGAGCGGCTGCGCCGCGGCGAGGTCGCCGACCTTGAGGTCGCCGATCCAGTGCGTCACCGATCCGCGGTCGACCTCGTTCATCGCTCGGCCCGTGTGAGAGTTGATTGGAGTCGGGGAGCGGCTCGCCGCCCGACGCGAGTTCCCCCCTTCTCCCCTCGTGGGAGAAGGCGGCCGAAGGCCGGATGAGGGGGGCGTCGCGGCGGCGTCCGGTCCCGCGTCCCCCTCATCCGCCCCTCCGGGGCACCTTCTCCCACGATGGGAGAAGGGATCATGGCATCGGATTGGAGGGGGGTTCGAGTCCGCTCGCGCGCCGGCTCGCGCCATCCCTGGCATTCTACGCCACGGTTATGTCATCGGGTCGCCCGTCAGAATTCCTCGACGTGATTCTCGGCGACCTCGGCGGGGGCGAGGGGGCGTAGCGAGGCTTTGCGGACCATGCCGGCGGAT
Organism: Paludisphaera sp.; assembly: GCF_037189885.1. Classification (NCBI taxonomy): domain Bacteria; kingdom Pseudomonadati; phylum Planctomycetota; class Planctomycetia; order Isosphaerales; family Isosphaeraceae; genus Paludisphaera; species Paludisphaera sp. The sequence continues at coordinate 83,031 of NZ_JBBCIR010000014.1, read as the reverse complement.
TCCCAGGTCGCGAAGCCCAGGGGCTCGCTCGCCCGGACCTGGATGCGGGTGGAGAGGACGCGGTCGCGGATGTCGACCTTCACGACCTCCTTGTCGTCGATCCAGCAGCGGACGGCGTCGGCGGTGACGCGGACGCGGAAGCGGTACCAGACGTCGTCCTTGTAGCGGTGGCCGGTGGTGGTCTGGTTCTCGGAGGCGTCGGCGCCGTCGAGGCAGGAGAGGCCGGTGATGTTCCCCCCCCAGCCGCCGTTGACCAGCGTGACGAAGCCGTCGCCGACGGGGAACGTCGCGGCGGCGAAGAAGTCGTTGCCGGCTGTCCGCTTGGCCTCGTAGGTCAGCTCGTAATCGACCTTCGGCAGATCCTCGCGCGTGGAGGTGACGCCGGACATCGACCTGCCTTCCGGCAGCACGATCGCGCCGTCCTCGACGCGGACGTCCACGACGTCGGCCCCGTAGAACGGCGTCTTCTTCCAGCCGTCGAGCGTCTTGCCATCGAACAGCTCGATCGTCCCCGGCGGCTCGTCGGCGGCGATCAGGCCGAGGCAGGCGAACAGGACCACGGAAAAGGCTCTGGACATGATCGACTCCGTCGCGCGTTCGGGCTCGTTCTGTCGGCTCCGTTTAGCATCGACGATGCTACCCGAATCGGCGGCGGGGGTCGATTTCGCTCCGCGTCAAGCCGCGCGGAGCCCGGCGCGGATGCTCTCGGCGATCACCCTTCCCAGCCGCACCGGGACGGCGTTGCCGAGCTGCCGCATGCTCTCCGTCCAGGAGCCGAAGAAGGCGTAGTCGTCCGGGAAGGTCTGGATGCGGGCCGACTCGCGCACGGTGTAGTAGCGGACCCGGCCGTCGGCGAAGGACATCATGTTCTCGCCGCCGGGGACGCCGTGGTCGCCCGCCTTCAGCGTCTTCGACGGCTCGTCCAGCGGGCTGCCGGTATGCCCGGGGTACGACCTTGCGCCCGGGACGAGGCGGTGATTCAGGAACGATTCGGCCTCCCCGTGGGTCTCGGGCTCCGGGAGCCCCGCCAGCGCGTCGCGGACGGTCGACCAGGGCTCAAGCGGGGGGCCGGCCCCGGCGCGCGCGAGCTTCCCCAGGACGCGGGCCGGCGCGGTGGGACGTTCGCTGGTGGCGACCGAGTGACGATCCCAGTATTCGCCGGTCACCCACTTGTCCCGGAGGAGGGCGGCCTCGGAGTGGGTCGGCCCGGGGAACGACCAGTCGCGTTTCAGGTCGGAGCGGAAGCCGACGATGATCACGCGCTCGCGCCGTTGCGGCACGCCGTAATCCGCGGCGTTCAGGAGGCGGAAGACGACGCGATAGGAGAGGCCGCCTCGGCCCCCTTTTGTATGGTGCCGCTCCAGCCTTGAGAGGTGCGATCCCCATTCCTCGTCGGGCTTGTGGACGACCTCGGGATAGGTGATCTGGAGGAGGATGTATTCGAAGTACTTCGCGAAGGACTGCCGGAGGAGCCCCTTCACGTTCTCGAAGAGGATGGCCTTCGGCCTCAGCTCGCGGATCGCCCGGATGGCCTCGGGGAACATGTTGCGCGAGTCGTCGTGGCCCTTGTGCTTGCCGCCGATGGAGAACGGCTGGCACGGCGGCCCTCCCGCGAGCAGGTCGACTCCCTCGCCGTAATCCGCGTAGCGGACGGCCCGCGCGTCGGTCTCGAGGAGGGGCCAGGCGATCACGCCTCGGTCGTTGTTCGCTCGGATCGTCCCGCAGGCGTCGCGGTCCCGCTCGACGACCGCGTCATGCTCGAAGCCGGCCTGCGAGACCCCAAGGGCTAAGCCGCCCGCCCCGGCGAATAGCTCGATCGAACGCATGACTCATCCCAGGAAATCGCGGACGCGACGGGCGATCTCGTCGCGGTCCTTCAGCTGACATTCCCAAACGATCAGATAAGTCCAGCCCAGGGCCGACAGCGCCGCCTCGTTCCGACGGTCCCTCTCCTCGTTCCCCGTCAGCTTCTTGCCCCAGAATTCCTGCCGCGACTTCGGCATCCTGGTGCGCGAGCAGCCCGCCCCGTGGCGATGCCAGAAGCAACCGTGAATGAAGATTACCTTGCGGCGGCGTTTGAAGACGAGGTCGGGCTTCCCCGGCAGCGTCCGGTCGTGCAGCCTGTATCGATACCCCAGGGAATGCACGAGGCGTCGGACGACCATCTCCGGCTTCGTGTCCGTCGACCGGACAAGGCCCATCTGTTTGCTCCGCTCCTCCGGCGTGAGCGAGTCCGCCATGACGCACCTCCCGACGGGCCGAGAATCCACCGGGGCATTATAGTGGAAGGGGCGAGCCATCAGGGGAACGCGATCCCACCGGGAGGGAGACGATGCGGGGCGAGTCGATCGATCGTCGGCGGTGGCTGGGGGCGGCGGCCGTGCTGGTCGCGGGGGGCTTCCGGAGGGCGTCGGCCGCCCAGCAGGCTCCCGCGGCGCAGCCGGGGCCGGCACCGATCCGCGACGCCGACGAGGCCGAGGTGGAGAAGCGACTGCGCGAGGCGGGCTTCGATCGCTTCCGACGGCTGCGGTCGATCCATTACCTGGCGCTCGGCGACGCGGCGGATTCCTTCCTGCGCTCGACGCTGACCGACTGCGAGGGACTCCTGGCCGACTACGCGCGGCACCTCCGCGCGCGGGGGTTCGAGGTCAAGGAACCGGAGAAGCCGCTGCTGGTGACGGCGTTCGCCGACGACCGATCGTTCGGTCGGTATCTCGGGCTGCCCTCGCTGATGGAAGGGGGCGCGCAGGCCGTGGGAGTCTACGACCGCGCCAGTAACCTGTTGAGCGTCTTCGACTGGCGGAACGTCCCCCAAATCAGCCGCGCGGCGAATCGCAACGTCCAGACGATCGCGCACGAGGCGATGCATCAGCTCACGTTTAATACCGGCCTGCTCGACCGCGAGGCCGACGCCCCCGCCTGCGTCATCGAGGGCCTGGGGACCTACGGCGAGCCCCGCAAGGTGATGGGCCCCAGCGACCTCGGCCGGATGAACGTCCACCGCGCCGACGACCTGGCCAAGCTGCGACGCTCGATCCCGTGGATCCCCGCCCGCGAGTTGCTCACCGACGACCAGGTTATCCGCGCCGGCCTGTACGGCAAGGTGATGCTCGCCTACGCCGAGTCGTGGGCCCTCGTCCATCTCCTGTTCAACGACAAGGGCCGCCTCCCCGGCTTCCGCGATTACCTGGCCGCCCTCCGCCAGCGCAAGACTCCGGAACATCGCGAGGCCGACGCCCGCGCCCACCTCGGCGACCTTGACCAACTCGACCGCGATCTCCAGGCCCACGCGGTCCGCCTGGTGCGAGCGTTATGAACGCCCATCGGCCGCCGGGCGGGGTTTGCCAACCGCGGGAAGGACCGAATGGGATCGTGCATGGGTCGTCTTCCGTGAAGAGATCGCGGGCCGTGCCTAATGAGCCGTCGCTCGGTCCAACCGCTTGACAGAGAGGCGGGTTCTTCGATGGGGGAGCTTGATCTATCGGAAATCCGCCCTGCCGATGAAACCATGATGAATAAAATCGGCATGTTGCGGATTCGGGCCTGGGAATCGTTCTATCCCGAAATCGCGCGCCTGCGAATCTGGTTGGAGGATCTGGACCGTTCCGCCATGCACTGGGCCATCCTCAGGGATGGCGAGCCGGTGGCGGCGGCTCGGATGAGCATCCATGAGACGCTGGATAGCGTGCCCGATTCCGAGTCCTATCGTGGGGCCTTCAGAGAGCCATTGCCTTCTCCCATCGCTTCCTTCAACAGGCTGGTCGTCGAGCCGTCCTCCCGCAAGCAGGGCCTGAGTCGGAGGCTGGACCTGGCCCGGATGGACGCGGCGCGGCGGCACGGATGCCGTATCGCGATTGGGTACTCATCCGTCGACAGCCGAATATCGCGACTGGAGGAATTGGGCTGGTTCATCGTCGGCCCCGGAAAGCAGTCTCACGTGTTCTCGCACAGAGCAATTCCGACGATCCTTGCCCGTCATCACCCGGGTCCACCAGCACTAGGCCTGGCTCACGAACCAGTGGCCAGTGGCGGATGACGAGGAATGATCCCGTTTCGCGGCGGGCCCGATCGCCCTCCGGAAAATAATCGCACGGATTCCCGAGGCTGTCGCCACTAACGGGGGTAGTGGGCGCGCGGGGGAGGGCCTCGCGGCGGGGTGCATGTCGGGAGGCTGGGCGATGAGGCTGACTTTGCGGACCCTGCTGGCGTGGCTGGACGACAAGCTGCCGCCGGTGCAGGTGCGGGAGATCGGCAAGCAGGTGGCGGTGAGCCCCCTGGCGCAGGAGCTGGTCCAGCGGATCCATCGCGTGACGCGGCAGCGTCGGCTCACGATACCCCCCCCGTCGGGGGAGGAGGCCACCGACCCGAACCTCGTCGCGAGCTACCTGGACAACGACCTGAACGCCGAGCAGGTGGCGGAATACGAGAAGAAGTGCCTGGTCTCGGACGTGAACCTGGCGGAGGTGGCCAGCGTCCACCAGATTCTCAGCCTGCTGGGCCAGAAGGTGCAGGTCCCGCACCAGGCCAAGGTTCGGATGTACGGGCTGGTGAAGGGGCGCGAGGCCCAGCGGCCGGCCGACGCCGAAGCCGCCGCGCCGCCCCCCCAGCCGGCGTCGCAGCCGGTCGCCCCGTGGACCGCGCAGACGCCGCGTCGGAGGGATTGGGTCGAGCGATACGGCCCGGCCGCGGCCTGCCTGGGCGTCCTCGGCCTGCTCACCTGGTCGGCCTACGAGAGCCTGAAGCCCGACCCGGCGCGCGACGCCGTGCTCGTCGCCGCCGTGCCCTCGAAGGCCGGCGGCGCGCCGGACGGCTCGACCCCCGCCGTCGATCCAGTCGCCGCCCCCCGGGCGGCCGACCCCGCGCCAAGGGCCGCGGCCCCCGCGCCGGTCGTCGACGCGATGCCGGACGGGTTGGAGGCCGGTGACGAGCCCGATAACGAGGCCGAGACGGCGAACGCCGCGCCGGCGCCGGGCGAGGAGGCCGCGGCGCCGGTCGCCGTGCCGGCCGGTTCGTCGGCCGTCGTCGCCCGGCTCGACGGGATGCTCCTGGAGTACGACGCCGACCATCGCGAGTGGGTCCGCGCCCACGAGGGGGACGGCATCCACGCGGGCGACCGCCTGATGAGCACGCCGAATTCCACGGCGCGGCTGGAGGGGGGCGGCGGGCCCCTGACGCTCCTCGAGGACTCGGAGATCCGCGCGCTGGACGACCCCGCGGACGGCGGCGTGAACATCGAGCTGGTCCGCGGGCGAATCCTGGCGGAGACCTCGTCCCAGGCGCGCTCGCTGCACGTCGCCTGTCAGGGCGTGGGCGTCGAATTGCAGCGCCCGGCCGGCCTGGCGGTGGGCGTGGAGTCGGCCCGGCGCTGGGAATACGGCGTCGCCGCTCCCGTGGCGCCGGCGCTGGTCGTCCACGTGGCCGCCGGCGGCGAGCTGACGCTGAAGACCGCGAAGGCGACCCAGAAGGTGCAGGGCCCCGCCGTCGCCCGCGTCGACGCCGCCGGCGCGGTGACGACCGCGAAGGAAGCCGCCCCCGCCGAGTGGCTCTCGGGCCCCGAGGCGTCCGCCGAGCGGACCGCCGGCCGCGAGAAGTTCCTCGCCGAGTTCGCCGAGGACCGGCCCGTCCTGGCCGACGTCGTCTCGGCGACGGAGAGCGACGACCCCGACGTCAAGGCGGCGGCGGTCGCCATGCTCCGCGGCCTCGGCGACCTCTCGTTGCTGACGCCCATCCTGGAGCGCCCGGAGGACCCCGTCGCCCGTCGCGCCGCCATCGCCGCGATCCGCGAGGAGCTGGCGTCCGGCGAGGCGGCGGCCCGGCGCGCCTGGGACCAGATCGAGGCCGACATGGGCGCGGCCGACCGGGCCCGGCTCGCGAGGCTGCTGCCCGGGCTCTCGGCCAAGGACGCCACGCCGGAAGCGATCGAGGAACTCGTCGAATCGCTCTCCCCGCGCGAGCCCTCGCTGGCCGTCCGCGAGCTGGCGTACGACAACCTCCGGCGTTCGACCGGCCGGGAGGCGCCGGCCTACGACGCCGACGCGCCCGAACAAGGGTACGCGGCGTGGCGTAAGCTCCTGGAGGACGGCGCGTTGAAGCCCGTCGCCGGGAAGTAGCGGCGTCCGGCCCGCCCGGGGGACCTTGCGTTTCCTGGAACGGGGGCGGTTCGCGTGATATATTCCAGTCGCGGTGACTCGCGTGGCGGGTCGCCCTTTCCCGTCTCGTCCGGGCCCGGGGCGTCTCCGTCGCCCCGCGTCGGGCTCCCCCTTGAGTGTGGCCGCCTTGAATCCACGAGGGCCCTGCTACTGGAGCGCGCTGACGGGGATGCTGATCGCCGTGGGCGCGGGGACCGCGGCCCTGGGCCAGCAGCCGGCCGCCCCCCCCGCCCCGCCGGCCGGCGCGGTCGCCCCGCCGGCATCGGACTCGTCGCCCGCCGCCGTCGAGGATAAGCCGTCGAGGCGCTGGCCCAGCGAGGTCGTCATCCTCGAAGGGGCGGCCGACGCGGCCGAGTTCTGGAAGAAGCTGGCCGCGCCCGACTGGATCATCGCGCGACCGGCCCCCGGCAGGATCGGCGAGGCCCCCCGGGCCGAGGGCGGGGCGGCCGTCGCGAACATCGACGAGGTCCGCGTCTCCGGGGCGGTCGAGGGGGAGACGGCGCGGCTCGTCCTGGACATCCACGCCGAGCTCTTCGTCGACGGCCCGACGTGGGTGCCGCTGGGGCTCACCGTCCCCGTCGTCCCCTCGGCCCGGGAAGGGGACCGCGAACTGGACGTGCGACGGCCCGAGGGCGGGCCGTGGGAGGCCCGGCTCGAGGGCGCTCGCGGGCATCGGCTCCGGATCGAGGCCGTGGCCCCGGTCCGCGTCGGCTCCCAGCGGCGGACGCTGGAGCTGGCCGTCCCGGAGGCGTCGGCGACCTCGTTCGACCTGATGCTGCCGCGGCGCGCGATCGACGTGGACCTGGGCACGGGCGAGATCGTCCCGAAGCCCGAGCCGGTCGAGGGGCGAGGGCTGCGGTTGGCGGCGCATGTCCGGCCGCGCTCGCGGCTGGAGCTGAGCTGGAGCGAGCAGGACGCCGCCGGCCCCCGCGCCGCGCCGCTGTTGTCGGCCCAGGTGGAGATGGCGGTGGACGTGGACGCCGAGGGGGTCTCGGTGCGGTCGTCCTGGGCCGTTTCCTGCTCGCGAGGGGTGGCGCGCAGCCTCCAGATCCGGCTCGGCGAGGACGAAGAGGTCGCCGGGGTGCGGCTCAACGACCAGTTCCAGGCCTCCGGGATCGAGCGCTCCGGGGGGGCGAACCTGCTGACCATCCCGCTGTCGGAGCCGCTCCGAGCCGGGGAGTCGCGGCGGCTCGTCCTGGAGACGAGGCGGCCGATCGCCGGCGCGGGGACGTTGGAGTTCGCCGGCTACCCCCTGACCGACGCCGGCGAGCAATCCGGCTTCCTCGGGGTCACGCAGGGGCCGAACCTGTTCGTCAGCGTGTCGCGGGCGCGAGGTTTGCGCCGGATCGACCCGCGCGACCTCCCCACGGCGCTGAAGACGAGGCTGGGGACGGCGATCGCGATGCAGTTCGGCGAGCAGCCGTTCGAGCTGTCGCTGGGGGTCGAGCCGGCGCCGCCGCTGTTCCGGGTGGACGCCTCGGCGCGGCTGTCGATCGACCCGGACGGGGTGCGGAACGAGACGACGCTGGACGTGGAGCGGGTGCGCGGGACGCTGTACGAGATCGAGGTCGCGACCCCTCCCGGCCTGAAGGTCACGTCGATCGGCCCCGCGGAGCTGGTGGAGGCCGCCGCCGCCCCGCGGCCCGGCGAGGCGGGGGGGGGGGCGGGGGCGCGATCGCTGCGGATCCGCCTGACGCCCCAGGCCCGCGACCGCTCGGCGTTCGGCCTGACGCTCGTCGGGAGGCAGGACCCCGTCGAGCCGGGGGACGTCCGCCTGGGCCTGTTCGCCCCGCGGGGGGCGGTCGCGACCACGACGACGCTGGCCGTCTCGGCCGGGGTCGACGTCGCGCTGGAGCCGCTGGACGAGACGCTGGTGAAGGAGCCGGCGGCCGACCCGCCCGCGACCAGGGCCGAGGCGGGAGCCCCCCCGACCCTGCGGCTGCGCACCTCTCGCAACCCGACTGCGCTGGACCTGCGGCTGGAGCGTCGCGCGATGGCGATCCGCCGCGAGACGAGCCTGTCGGCGCGGGTCTCGCGACGCGCGATCGAGGTCAGGCAGGAGACGAACATCCGCGTCCGGCACGGCGCGCCGACCTCGCTGGTCGTGCTGACGCCGCCGGGCGTCGCGCCGGGGTGGGAGGCGTCGGACGGCCAGCGCCCGCTCCGCAAGGAGGAGCTTGACGAGCCTTCTTCCGGCGTCCGCCGGGCGCGGCTGACCTTCGATCGGCCCGTCTCCGACGCCTCGCTGACGTTCCACTTCCGCGTGCCGCTGGGCCGGCCGCTGACCTCGGAAGGGCCGACCGCGGCGCGGATCCCCTGGATCGCGATCGAGGCCGGCGAGCCCGGGCCCTGCACGATCGCGGTCGCGACGGACCCGGACGTGGCGGCGGCCGTGGACGACCCGGCCTGGTCGCGCGTGGAGCCCGTGGCCGACGGTCGCGAGCCGCTGGCCTACCGGCTGGAGCGGGACGACGCGGCCGACGCGCTGGCGGCGACGGCCCGGCTGGTCGAGCCGGTGGCGATGCCGGCGGTCGTGGCCTCGCGGGCCTTCGTGCGGTCGTCGCTCGACGCCGACGGCGGCCTGCGGGTCCGGGCGTGGTACGCGGTGGAGTCCCACCCGCGGTCGCTCTCGGTCGCGCTCCCCCCGGGCGCGAGCTGGCTGCGAGTGCGCGTGGACGGCCAGGCCGTCGACCGGATCGACGCGACCGGCGAGGGGGGGGAGACCCGGATCGACCTGCCGGCGGAGTCGGCCGAGCGGCCCGTGCTGCTGGACCTGGAATACCGCGCCCCGGCCGCCTCGGCGCGTCGGCCGTGGTCGGCGCCGACGCTGCTGGGGGGGGCGGAGGTGCTCCAGACGTACTGGCTGGCCCAGGTCCCCTGGACGCTGGTGGCCCCCGTCCCGCCGCGAGGCTGGACCGACGAGGGGCGATGGGCCTGGGACGGCTTCGCGGCCTCGCGCCGGCCGGTGGCGTCGGCGTCGCGGCTGGCGGCGTGGGCGGCCGGCCCCGCGGCGACGGCGGCCGCGCTCGACGAGACCCCGGAGGGGGACGACGCGGCGCGAGGGCTGCTCTACAGCCGCCCCGGCCCCCCGACGCCGATGGCCCCCCGGCTGGTCTCCCGCGCCGGCGCCGTGCTGGCGTGCTCCGGCCTGGCCCTGCTGGCGGCCCTGGCGCTGACGTTCTTCCCGTCGCGGGCCCCGTGGGTCGCGGGGGCCGCGGCGGTCGCGGGCCTGCCGGCGGCGATGTACCTGCCGGCGGGCGCCTGGGCGTTCGCCATGCAGGCGTCGGTCTTCGGGGTCGCGCTGGGGCTGGCGATCTTCCTGGGACGCCGGCTGGCGGCGCGGGAGGCGCCGGCTCCCGCCGGGGGCCCCTCGCGCGTGACGGCGGGGTCGAGCCTGGTCGCGCCGGGGTCGTCGTTCCGGTCGGCCTCGGAAGTCGGCTCGGACGACTCGACGGCGATCCGGTCGCGGCCGTCGACCACGATGGACTACCTGGCCGCTCCCCCGCCCCCCGGCCCGGATCCCGACGCCTCGCTCGCCACGCGCCGGCCGCGCGGGCTGCCGCTGGAGTGACGCCATGGTCGCCGACTTCCGACGCCGGCCCCTCGCGCCGAAGCTCCTGACGTCGCTCCTGCTGGCGGCCTCGCTCCTGTCGCCGGGCCTATCCCGGGCGCAGGAGGCGACCGAGGTGACGCGCGTCCGCATCCCGTCCAGGTTCGTCGCGGCGCAGTTCCCGCCGGACACCCCGCTGATGGCGCTCACGCCGGAGGCGTTCGAGGAGCTGCTCGCCCGGGTGGCGGCGGCCGACCGCGATCGCGCCCGCGGAGGCCCCCGGCTGGTCCGCGCGCGGCACTCGGCGCGGTTCAGCCCGGGGCTGCTGACGGGGAAGTCGGAGTTGGTGCTGGCGCCGGGGGCGGGGGAGTTCCGCGTCCCCATCGAGCCGTGGTCGCCGGCCATCCTCTCCGGCCCGAAGGCGGGGGCGGTGGTGGCGGCCTCCGCGTCGGGCGAGGCGTCCATCCTGGTCGAGCCCGGGGCGGACGGGCCGCCCGGCGAGGCGACCGTGACGGTGGAGTGGGAGCTACGATCGCGGCCCGACTCTCGTGGCCGCATCTTCGCCCTGGCGCTCCCGGGGGAAGACGCGACGACGTTCACGCTGGACGTCCCCGCCGGCTGGGAGCCGACCGGCGCGTCCGGGCATCGCGACGGGCCGACGCCGGGCGACGCCCCCGGGCGGGAGTCGTGGCGATTCTCCGGCCGCGTGGGCGCCGCCGACCTGCGCCTGACCCACCTGGCCGAGGCGCGGGAGTCCGCCAACCCCGCGCGGATCTGGGTCGCGGGCCCCACCCGGATCGACCTCCGGGCGGCGTCGGCGTCGGGCCCGGCCGCCAACTTCACGACCGATTGGACCCTCCAGGGGGACGAGCCGGGGGCCGACTCGTTCGCCGTCGAGATCGCCCCGGGGCTGGACCTGCTGGGCGTCGAGGGGCCGACGGTCCGCGAGTATCGGATCGAGGAGGGCTCGCCGCCTCGCGCCGTGGTCACGCTGGCGGCGGCCGGGTCGGGCCCGGCGGGGATCCGGTTCCTGGGCCACGCCCGCGCGCCGACGGAGGGGGCGTGGACCGTCCCGTCGATCCGGCCGCTCTCCCCGGCGACCTGGACCGGCGGCTCAACGACGATCATCCTCGACGACGGCCGGGTCGTCCGCGACTGCCGCGAGATCGACGGCCGCCGCGTCCCGCCGCCGGCCGACTCGCCGTCGGGCCTCGCCGTGATGGTGTTCGAGTCGGCCGCGCCGGGGCCGCCCGCCGAGCTGTCCTTCCGCCCCCCCGGCGCGACGCCGACGGCGACGGTCCTCGGCCGGCTGACTTTTCGCGAGGCGTCAACCCGGCTGGAGTGCGAGGTCGACGGCGTCGGGGCGACGGGGACCCCCACGGAACGGACGCTGGAGCTGCCGCCGGGCTGGGTCGTCGACCGCGTCGAGGTCGTCGGCTCGGAGGAGGTCGTCGCCTGGAACCAGTCGAAGTCGGACGACGGGTCGAGCCTGCTGCGGCTGGCCGTCGCGGCGTCGGGTTCGGCGCCGGAGGGGAGGACGATCCGGGTCGGGGCGACGGCGACGGATTCGCCGCGTTTCCCCCGGACGATGGCCCTGCCGCGGGTCCGGCCGACGGGATGCCGGATCGCCGACGAGGCGTGGATCGTCCGCGCGACGGGCCGCGTCGAGGCGACGCCCGGCGAGACGAAGGGCCTGGCGTGGATCGACCCGTCGCGCGCGCCGAACCTGCTGCCGCCGACCCCGCCGGCCGACCTGCGGACGCTCCTCGCCTGGCGCTGGACCGCCCCGGACGGGACGGCCCCGGTGGAGGTGCGGCTCGCGGAGCCGACGCCGACCGGGAGGGTCCACGTCCGGGCGCGGGTGAACGGCGATGGCAGTCGGCTCGACGTCGCCGGCCGCGCCGAGTCGACCTCGGCCGCGACGGGGGCGATGTTGTGGATCGACTCCCGGGCCGAGGAGCTGGCGGCCTGGTCGTTCGTGAGCGCGGCGACCGGCGAGGCGATCGCGCCGGCGATCCTCCCCGACCGCCTGCGCCGGCGGCAGGGCTTCCCGGAGGGGGGCGTCGCGGTGGAGCTGCCGGCCGGGGCGAGAGACGACGGCCGGGTCGCGGTCGAATTCCGGGCGTCTTACCCCTGGGGAGGGTCCGGTCGGGTGCCGCTGGTCGCCCTCCCCCCCGCGACCTCGCCGACCGGCGTGGCCGTGGTGGAGACGCCGAGTCCCATGCGCTCGCTGATCGAGGGCGAGGGGCTCGGCCGGGTCGAGGCCGCGCTCGCCGATCGCCTCGCCCCCGGCCCCGAGGGGGACGCGTCCCCCCCCGGCTGGTCGGCGCGGGCGCTGACCTACGCGCCGGGGGCTCGGATGTCCCTGCGGACCGAGGGCCTGCGGCCGGAGCCCTCGCCGGGGCTGATCCGCGGGGCTCGGCTGGCGACGCGGACGTTCCCGGGGGGCCGGTCGCTCAACCGGCTGCGGCTCCTGGTCGCGGCCGACCAGACGGCGTCGCTGACGTTCCGCATGCCGGACGGCGCGAAGCTCGCGGCGGCGCGGGTGGACGGCCGCCGGGCGACGCCGGCCGTCGAGGGGGACGCGGCCACGATCCCCCTCCCTTCCGGCCCCGGGGAGCGCGCCCGGGCCGTCGAGCTGGACTACCGGGCGGAGCCGTCGGGGCCGGTGGACGCCCGCCGGCTCCGGCCCGTCCTGCCCGACTTCGGCGTCCCCTGCCTGTCGTTCTCCTGGGAGCTGGCCCTCCCCGCCGGCGAGTCGGTCGTGGATCCGGGGCCGGGGCTCGCGCTGGAGGCGGCCGACCCCAGGCCGGCGTGGCCCTTCGAGGTCCTCGGCTTGGCGCGCCGGCGCTGGCCCGGCGAGCGCCCGGCCGCCCGGTCGCCGCGCGAGGACGTCCTGCGCCGGCTCGATGACCTGCTGGGCGCGGCCCCGTCGGAGGATCTGACGTTCGCCGACCTGTTCACGCGATGGGACGCCGGGCCGACCCCGGTGGTGATCGACCGCTCGGCCCTGGCCGACGAGGGGGTCGGCCCGCGCACCCGGTGCGGCTCGCCCCCCGCGGCCGGGGCCGTCTGGCGATCGGTGCGGATCCTCCAGCGCCTCGGGCTGACGATCGCGGTTGTGGACGACGCGCTGGTGGTGACCTCGCGCCGAGTGGCCATGTCCTCGGCGGGGCCGGCGACCTGGCGGGGCGCGGTGGGCGAGGCCCTCATGTGGGGCGAGGACGAGGCGGATCGCTTCCAGTCCGCGTCCCGATGGCGCGGCGAGCCCTCGGCCGAGGGGGACGCGGGCCGACGCCCCGACGCGCCGGGGCGGGAGACGTGGCGGCTGTGCGCGACCTCGTGGCCGGGGCCCGACGCGGTGGTCGTCACCGCGGACGACGCCGCCCGCGCCGTGATCGGCTGGGGGGCGGCGCTGGCGGTCTTCGCGATCGGCCTGCGCCGGGCGACGGCGCCGCGACGCGGGCTGATCGCCCCGCTGGGGCTGATGGTCGCGGCGGTCGTCGTCCACGACTGGTGGGAGGGCGTCCCGCCCGAGCCGACGGCGGGCGTCTTCGCGGGCGCCTTCGCCGTCCTGATGGTCCGGCTGGGCCGGCTGCTCCGCGCCACGCTCCGGGGACCCCGGGCCGATGCCTCTGCGGCGCCGACGGCGATCGGCTCGACGCTCGTCGGCCGCCGCGCCTTCCGGGTGGGGGTCGGGCTGCTGGCGGCCTTCGGGCTGTCGCGGGCGGTCGGCTCGCAGGCCCCCGGGCCGGACGCGCCGATCCTCGCCCTGATCCCCTACGACGGCGAATTCGACCCCGACGCCCCCCCCTCGCGCGTGATCCTCCGCCGAGAGGACCACGACCGCCTGCGCGAGCGCGCCACGCCGCCGCCGGGGCCGCTCGCCGACGGCGGGCCGATCGTCGTCGGGGCGGAGCATCGCCTGGAGCGGGGGGACGGCCCGAGCCTGACGGTCGTCAGCGAGTACGCGCTGCGCCCCGGCGAGGCGGCCTCGCGGTTCGTCTTCCCGGTCGGCGACGTTTACGACATCGGCGCGACCGTCGACGGCGTCCGCGCGCCGGTGATCGTCGAGCCGGGGGGCGCGTCGGCGGCCGTGGTCGCGCCGGCCGGCGCGACCCGGGTGTCGCTGCGTCGATCCGCGACCCCGACCCGCGACGGGGATCTGGAGGCCCTTGAGCTGGAGGTCAACCGCGCGCCGTTCGCCAGGCTGACGCTGGAGCAGCCGGCGGGCTCGGCGCCGCCGCGGGAGCTGGCGGCGCGGGGCCGGGTGGTGGCGACGGGGGACCGGCCCATCGAGGCCTTGCTCGGGCCCGTCGACCGGCTGAGCGTCTGCTGGTCGGCCCCCGGGCCGGCGGCGACGGAGCCTTCCGCGACCGTGGAATCGCTGATGCTCTGGGATCTCGACCCGGCCGGCGAGCGCGTCCGCGCCCGCCTGACGTACCGGCCCCGCCGTCGCACGTCCACGATCGCGATCGGCCTGGAGCCCGGCCTGGTGCCGCGGGCGGTCGACATCCCCGGGCTGGTCGACACGACCTGGGGCGGGACGCCCGAGAACCCGGAGTGGATCGCCCACGTCGACCCGCCGCTGCCGGAACGGGCGACGATCTCCCTGGATTTCTGGCGGCCCCTGGATCGGGTCGCGCCCGCCGGCGAGCCCGGCTCGGCGGCCCTCCGGTTCCCCCGCGTGGAGCCGCTGGGGGTCGATCGCGAGTCGGGGCTGCTGGCCGCGCGGCGGCCCGGGCGCTGGTCGGGACGGCTGACGCCGTCGCGCGAGGCCGAGGCCGTGGAGGACGAGACCTTCGTCCGCGCCTGGGGCGCGCTGCCGGACGACGCGCTCACCTTCGCCGGGACGGTCCGCCACAACGGCCGCGAGCCGGTCGAGTTCCTCACCGGGCCGATCCCCTCGCGCTCGCGGCGCCGGCCCGCCGTGCGGGTCGTGATCGACTCGGGGCGGATCGACTGGCGGTGCGACCTGGAGGTCTCGGAGATCTCCGGGCTCATGGACCGCCTGGATGTGGACGTCCCGGGAGAGCTGGTCGTGCTGGGGATCGAGTCCCTCGGCCTCACCGACTGGAGTCGAGAGCCGGGGGGCCCCCTGCGGGCGCGGTTCGACCGGATCGACCTGAAGTCGCGTCGGACGGTGCGGATCCGCGGCTGGATCCCCGTCTCGCGGCTCGTCCCCGGGCCGGGCCCGCGCCGGCATCGCCTGCGGCTGCCGTGGGTCGACCCGGGCGACGGCGCGGGCTCGGCCGGGACGCTGGAGGTCTTCGCCCGCGGCGCGGTGGAGCTGGCGACGACGGCCGGAGGGGCGTCCGAGGCGGCCACCGTCGCCGAGGAGGTCCAGGCACCCTCCGGCGGGCCGTGGATCCGCAAGGTCTACCGGGTCGACGACCCGAAGCGGGTCGGGGAGCTGTCGTGGGCGCCGTCGCCGCCGCGATCGAACGTGACCATCGGCAGCCAGTTGACGATCCACCCGGACTCGGCCGAGTGGGTGGCCGTCCTGCGCTACGACGTCGTGGGGGGGCCGCTCGAGGCGATCCAGCTGCGCCTCCCCCCCGAGTGGGCGGCCCGTGGCCGGATCCAGGCGGCGGGCCGGGACCAGCCGCTGGTGGCCGAGTCGCACGAGGGCTCGACCGACTGGACGATCACCCCGGACCGCCCGGTGTGGGGGTCGCGGCGGCTTGTGCTGCGCTCGCGGCTCCCCATCCAGCCGGGGCGCGAGGTGGCGTTCCCGACGGTCGCCCCGCTGGGGCTGGGGGTGGTGGACGCCTCGCTCGCCCTGGTGTTCGCCACGTCCACCCTGCCGGCGATCTCCGGGACCGCCGGGCTGCGCTCGATCCCCTACGCGTCGCGGTTCCAGGACGCGGAATTCGGCGGCGCGATCGGCCTGGCGCCGAGGGCGTACCACGTGGATCGCGAGGGCTGGACGCTCACCGTGCAGGCGCCGCCGGGCGAGCCGACCGGGCCGGCCGGCAAGGACTCGTCGGCCGGCGTGAGGTCGGCGGACGTGTCGGTGGTCGTCCGGCCGGACGGATCGGCGCTGGGGCTGGCGGAGTACCAGGCGGAGCCCAGGACCGGCCGATTCCTGACCGTCGCCCCGCCGGGGGGGGCCCGGCTGATCCGCGCGGCGGTCGACGGCGCGGCGGTCGGTCCGCTGCTGGACGCCGAGGATCGCTGGACGATCCCGCTGGGGGACTCGACGGCCCGCCAGGTCAGCCTCGTCTGGTCGGCCGACCCGCCCCCGCCGGGCGCGCGCGGGCCGGCCCTCCCTCGCGCCGGCGACGGCCGCGCGCCGGCGCTGGTGACCGTCCACGCGCCGCCGGAAGCGACCGTCCTGTCGACGCTCGGCGGGCTGGAAGGCGCGGGACCGGAGCGGATCCACCTGGAGCGGGCCGACCGGATCGCCGCTCGGGCGCTCGACCTGGTCGCGGAGATGGACCGCGGCTCGGGGCGCGACCGCGCCCGGCTCGTCGCCCTGCTGATCGACCACGAGTCGACGCTGCGCGAGGCCGAGCACGCGCTGCTGGCCGCCTCGCGCGGCCCCGACCGCGCGCGCCGCGAACGCGCCACGCGCGACCTGGAGGTGGTCAAGACCGCCCGGGATCAGCTGGCCGAGTCGCTGCGGGCGGCGGGGATGGAGGAGGCCATCGCCTGGGCCCGCGAGGCGCTCGGGCTGCCGGTCGAGCCCGGCGCGATCGCGCCGACGGCCCCGGTCGCCCCCGAGGCGACCGACCGCGAGCGGATCCGCCTCCTGGGGCGGCCCGCCTTCTTCGTCGGCGTCTCTCCCGGGCTGGCCGACCCGCCCGCCCGCCTGGAGCTGTCGCCCGACCGCGCCGAGGGCCTGGGCGCCGTCAGCGAGAGCCGGGCGCGGTCGCTGCTGCTCCTGGCGCTGCTGCTGGGCCTGGGCCTGGCGGGGCTGACCTCCGCCCGGCAGGCCGGGGCGCAGTGCCTCATCGCCGCCGCGTGCCTGTCGCTCGCGGCGGTGGCCGGGGGGCCGCTGGCGCTCGGGGCCTCCGCCGCCGTCCTGATCGTCGGCTGGCTCACCCGCCCGCCGGCCCCGCGCGGGGGCGGGGCCGGGGCGTGGATCTGAGCCGGTCCCGCCTCGCGGTCAGCCCACCAGCTCGGCGATCGGCGTGCCGCCGTCGACCACCTTCATCGGGCGTCCGCGGGGCGTGGTGTACTGGGTATCCATGCCGATGCCCATCGCCTTGGTCATGGTCGCGATCATGTCCATGACGCCGACGGGGCGGTCGGCCACGTCGACGCCGTCCCTGTCGGTCGCGCCGATGACCTGGCCCGAGGCCATCCCCGCGCCCCCCATGACGATCGACCAGCTCCGCGGCCAGTGGTCGCGGCCGGCGTTCTGGTTGATGCGCGGCGTCCGGCCGAACTCCCCCATCCAGACGACCAGCGTGGAATCGAGCAGGCCGCGGTCGGCCAGGTCGGCCGTCAGCGCGGCCATCCCCTGGTCCAGGTCGGGGAGGAGGCGGGTCGAGAGCGCCTCGAAGTTGTCGGCGTGGGTGTCCCAGCCCCCCATCGCCACCTCGACGTAGGTCACCCCCTGCTCCACCAGCCGGCGGGCCAGCAGGCAGCCCGAGCCGAACGAGTGCCGGCCGTACAGGTCGCGCACGGCGTCGGGCTCGGAGTCGAGCTTGAAGATGTCCTTGTACTTCGAGTTCATCATCCGGATCGTCTTGGCGTAGACCGCCTTGTGGTCCCGCGCGGGGGCCGCGTCGCGCTGGCGGATGAACTCGTTCTCGACCCGGCCGAGCATCTGGAGGCGGCGGTCCATCCGGTAGGCGTCCACGTCGCCCGGCGGGGCGAGGTTGGCGATGGTCCCGTTTGGGTCCTGGACCATGAACGGCGTGTACGACATCCCCAGGAAGCCCGCCCCCTGCCCCGGCGTGTTGATGGAGACACAGTGCGGCAGGTCGAAGTCCTCCATGCGGCTCCCGATCTCGAACGCGGCCGTCGAGCCCCAGCCGGGGTGGACGACGGTCGGGTTCGGGACGTAGCCGGTGTGCATCAGGTACGTCCCGCGCTCGTGGTTGCCCTCCTTGGAATCCAGCGAGCGGATGACGTTCAGGTGGTGCATCTGCCGGGCGGTCCTGGGCATGTGCTCGCTGATCATGACCCCGGAGGCGGAGGTCGCGATCGGCTTGAACGGGCCGCCGTTCCTCTCGCTGTCGGGCTTGAGATCCCAGATGTCCAGGTGGCTGGGGCCCCCCGACATCCAGAGCAGGATGCAGCTCTTGGGCTTCTTCCGGCCGGGCGCGGCGGCGTGCGCCCGCAGGTCGGCGAAGAATCGCGCGGCCGGGATCCCCAGCGCGGTCGCCGCCAGGTGGCCCATGAAATGGCGGCGGCGCATCCCCCGGGGGGTGATGATCGGTGGCGTCATGGCGAGGGCTCCCGCGGGGCTGGCGGCGTCCGGGCCGGTCGGTGTCAGTGGTTGAGGATGAACTCGTTCGAGTTGAGCAGCGCCCAGAAGAGATCCTGGAGGAACGGCATGGCGTCCGGGTACGACTCCAGGTATCGGACGGCCGAGGAGGATTCGGCGGAAGTTGGGCGTCGGCTCAGCGCGGCCATGTAGAGCTGGTCGACCATGAACGCCGCCGGCCGTCGCGACCGCCGCGCCTGCTCCAGCGCGTCGGCCAGGAAGCTGCCGGGCTTGCCGGAGAGGGCGTCGCGCATCAGGTCGCCGTTCATCATCATGAGCGACTGCGGGATGGTCCCCTGGAAGCTGGTCGTCTCGTCGTCCTCGTCGTTGCCGAACGTGAACAGGAACTGGCGCATCCAGGACTCGCGGCGGGCGTCGTCCCGGCCGGTGCCGGGGCGGTGGGCCGCCGTGGCGGTCAGCAGCGAGTCGAAGAGCTGCTCCGGCGACATCGGCCTCAACGCCATGACGCTGAACAGCTCGTCCTCGGGGTGCTCCTTCTTCGCCGGGCGGACGCTCGACGCCTGGTACGCGGCCGACGAGGTGATCCAGCGGATGAGCTGCTTCACGTCGTGGCCGCTCGCCCGAAACTCCTCGGTCAGCGCCTCGAAGGCCTCCTCCAGCACGGGGGGGTTGTGGGGGCCGATGTCGTCGACGGGGTTGACGAAGCCGCGGCCCATGAAGTGGGCCCACGCGCGGTTGACCGTCGCCTGGGCGAGCATGTCGCTCTCCGGGTCGACGATGAGCTTGCCCAGCTCGACGCGGCGGAGGGCCTGCTCGGGGTTGTCGACCTTCCGGCCGTCGATGAACCGTGGGAACGCGACCCCCATCATGCCGTTGCGGCGGTCGAAGCGGGCGAACGCGCCGGTGGGGACGTCGGACAGCTCGACGTGGTCGACGCGCTCCAGCCCGGCGGCGTCGGCGACGCGCTTCTCCTCGACCTTGAGTCCGCGGTAGAAGGCGTTGACGCCCCAGAAGTCGGCCTGCTTCCAGTCGTTCTGGGGGTGGTCGTGGCACTGGACGCACTGGAGCTGCCGGCCCAGGAACAGCCGCGTCGACCGCGACGTCAGCGGGACGGCGTCCCCCTCCAGGTGGGCGATCGTGTAGTTGACCGCGCCGTTCTCCTTGTTCGACCCGGTGGCCGTCACCAGGTCGTACACCACGTCGTCCCAGGGGCGATTGGCCGCGATCTGCTTGCGGAGCCACGAGGCCAGGGCGTCGCGGTCGACGTTACGCTCCTGCCGGCCTCGCCCCAGCAGGAGGTTCGTCCAGACGGTGGCGAAGTTCTTCGGGTAGTCGACGTGCTCCAGCAGGTGGTCGACCAGCCGCGCCCGCTTGTCGGCCCCCTTCGCCGCGAGGAACTCGCGGGCCTCGGCGACCGTCGGGATCCGGCCGAGGATGTCCAGGTACGCGCGCCGCAGGAATTCCTCGTCCTTCGCGGGGGGGGCCGGCTTGAGTTCGGCCTCTTGCCAGGCGGCCCTGAGCGGCGGGTCGAGGAAGGACGCGACGTCGGCCGACCCCCGGCTCGCCCCGGGGGACGGGGCCTCCGGGCCGTCGGCCGCGATGCAGCAGGCCGCGGCGACCGCCACGATCCCCGCCGTCAATGCCGCGCGGCCCGGGAACCGATGCGCCCGAGCGCCGACCTCCACGCGATGCAGGGGCATGAGACGCCCTCCCAACGGCTTGTATCGCGACCCGACGACGTGCCCCGCGGCGCGCCGGGACGCCGCATCCTCTAATCTTTACACTACGCCGCGAAAATCAAGGCGTGACCCCGCCCGGAAATCATCGAACCCGGACGGACGCGGGACCTTGGAGGGGATCGGCGGCCGCCCTCGCCTGGTCCGGATCCAACCAATTCCGTCCGCGCCTGCGGCGGAGTAAGTCGCGTGGGCCGAGTCGAGCCACGGCTCGCGTAAGTCGAATCATACCATGAATCAGGGGCTTCATCCGACACAGGGGATGGTGGGCTCGGCCACCGCGACGAGCGGGCAGCCCGACGGGCCGACGACGCGGCGTCGCGGCCTACCGATCCCCATCGACTTCCGGCGTGGGTGGGCGCCGGCTCGGCCCGTGCCGTCGCCCGCGCCGGCGGCGTTGCTTCGCGCCAGCCTCTCGCGCATAATGAACCCCTTCCGCCGGATCGACGTATCGACGCCGTGGCGACGCGGCGCGCGGGCGATCCCGACGCACGGGCGCGGCGGCCTCGCGGGCCGACGGACGCCCCGCCTCGGCGCGACGCGGCCCCCCCGCTCGCGCCGCGACGCCAACGACGACGATCGACAAGGCCAGAGAGGGACGCATCGGCATGTCTACGCCGGTCATGATCGAAGCCGACGGTCTTTGCAAGCAATTCGGGTCGTTCCTGGCGGTCCGCGACGTCACGTTCTCCATCCCCCAGGGCCAGGTGGTGGCGTTCCTCGGCCCCAACGGCGCCGGGAAGTCCACCACGATGAAGCTGCTGACCGGCTTCATGGCCCCCACCCGCGGCCGGTCGCGCATCGCCGGGATCGACGTCCAGGACGACCGCATCGCCGCCGCCGAGCGCCTGGGCTACCTCCCGGAGAACGGCCCCCTCTACACCGACATGACCCCCACCGGCCTGCTCCGGTTCTTCGGCTCGGCCCGGGGGCTCGCCGGGTCGAGGCTGCGGGACCGGATCGACGCCGTGGTCGACCTGTGCTCGCTGGGCTCGGTCGCCCACAAGGCGATCGGCAAGCTGTCGAAGGGGTATCGCCAGCGGGTCTCGATGGCGCAGGCGATGCTCCACGACCCCGAGGTCCTAATCCTCGACGAGCCCACCAGCGGCCTAGACCCCAACCAGATCCGCGGCGTCCGCGCCCTGATCCGGGAGCTGGGCAAGACCAAGACCGTCCTGGTCTCCACGCACATCCTCCAGGAGGTGGAGCCGGTCGCCGGCCGCGTCCTGTTCATCCACGACGGCAAGATCGTCTTCGACGGCCCGCCCGCCGGCCTGGCGAAGCACGGCGGCACCCTGGAAGAAGCCTTCCACCAGCTCACCGCCCAGCCCGTCTGACGCCGGCGCGGGCGGCCCCGCGCCGCCCCCGGCGATCGACCCGAACCCGACACCGACGACCCAGGAGAGGTGTACCCCGGTGGCCACGCTCCAGACCAAGCCCGACAGCACGACCGCCGCGCCCCGCCCGGCCCGGCGCGGGAGCCCCCCGTTCCGGCCGCACGTCATCGCGGCCGTCTTCCGGCGGAACTTCCAGGCCTACTTCAGCAACCCGGCCGGCTACGTCTTCATCACGCTGTTCGTGCTGATCAGCTCCGCCGTCGCGTTCTGGCAGGACGAGTTCTTCACGAACAACCTGGCGAACCTCGACCAGCTCAACAAGTACATGCCGTACTTGCTGCTGTTCTTCGTCCCCGCGATCACGATGAGCCTCTGGGCCGACGAGCGCCGGCAGGGGACCGACGAACTCCTGCTGACCCTCCCCGCCCACGACCTCGACGTCGTGCTGGGCAAGTACCTCGCGGCGCTGGGGATCTACACGGTCGCCCTGCTCTTCTCCACGAGCCACCTGCTGGTGCTGTCCTACCTGGGCAAGCCGGACCTGGGCGTGATGTTCTCCACGTACCTCGGCTACTGGCTGATGGGGGCGATGCTGATCGCCGTGGGGATGGTGGCGTCGCTCCTCTCCTCCAACGTGACCGTCGCGTTCATCCTCGGCGCCCTGTTCTGCGCCGCCCCGATCTTCATCGGGTCGCTGGGCTCGCCGACGGGGGCCAACCTGCGGCGGCAGCTCGAGGGGTGGTCGGCGCCGGCGATGTTCCGCGACTTCGGCGCGGGGGTGGTGCCGCTCTCGGGCGTCTTCTACTTCGTGTCGCTGGCCGCGGCGATGCTCTACCTGAACATGCTGCTGCTGGGCCGCCGCCACTGGGCCGGCGGCGAGGCCGGCAAGGGCCGCGGCGTCCACGCGGCCATCCGCTTCGCGTCGGTCCTGCTGGCGCTGTTCGCCCTCAACCTGCTGCTCGAACGCCAGGGCGTCCGGGCCGACGTCAGCGCCGAGCGCCTGCACACGCTCTCGCCCGAGACCCTGAGCCTGATCGCCCAGATCCCCGACGACCGCGCCGTGCTGATCGAGGCCTACTACAGCCCCGAGGTCCCGCGCGAGTACGTCGAGACCAAGGCCGACCTGCTGGCGCTCCTGAAGGAGTTCCAGGCGCGGAGCCGCGGCAAGATCCAGCTCAACCTGATCCCCACGGAGACCTTCTCCACCGAGGCCCGCGACGCCGAGAAGCGGTTCGGCATCGAGCCCCGCCGCGTCTTCTCGACCGAGCAGGCCCGGCAGAGCTCCACCGAGATCTTCCTGGGCGTCGCGTTCACGTCGGGCCTGGAGGAGGTCGTCATCCCGTTCTTCGACCGGGGCCTGCCGGTGGAGTACGAGCTGACGCGATCGATCCAGGTCGTCTCGCGAAGCGGCCGGAAGAAGGTGGGGATCCTCTCCACCGACGCCAAGCTCATGGGGGGCTTCGACCAGCGCAGCTTCGGCCAGACGCCGGAATGGTCGATCGTCACCGAGCTGAAGAAGCAGTACGAGGTCAGCTCGGTCTCGCCCGACACGCCGATCGCGTCGGACCTGGACGTCCTGCTGGTGGCCCAGCCGTCGTCGCTGACGCAGCCGCAGGTCGACAACCTCACCGCGTTCGTCAAGCAAGGGGGCGCGACGCTCCTCCTGATGGACCCGTTCCCGGTCGACAACCCGCAGATCGCCCCCGAGGTCCCCAAGCCCCCGCCGGGCGGGCCGTTCGGCGGCGGCCAGCCCCCGGACCAGAAGGGGGACCTGACCCTGCTGCTCCAGCTCATCAACGTGGAGTGGCCGACGACCGAGATCGTCTGGAACCCGTACAACCCCCACCCGCAGCTCGCCGACATGCCGCCGGAGGTGGTCTTCATCGGCCCCGACCCCTACGCGGTCGACGCCTTCAACCCCGACCAGCCCGCCACGTCCGGCCTCCAGGAGGTCGTGGCGCTGTTCCCCGGCCTGCTCCGCGCCCGCAACGGCGGCGCGGGGCCCGAGGTCACCCCCCTGCTCCGCACGAGCGACAAGGGCGGGATCATCAACTGGGATGACGCCGTGCAGCAGGGCTTCATGGGGGTCAGCGGCGTCAATCCCCGCCGCCGCCACTTCGCCAGCGGCCAGGCCTACACCATCGCCGCCCGCGTGAAGGGCGCCCCCGCGGCCGACAAGAAGGCCGACGCGCCCGAGGGCGAGGAGAAGAAGGCCGACGAGGCGCCGGCGACGATCAACGTCGTCGCCATCGCCGACCTCGACATGGTCTCCGAGCAGTTCTTCGAGATCCGCCGCCGCAAGATCGAGAACCTCGACTTCGACAACGTGACGTTCGTCCTCAACTGCGTCGACGTCCTGGCCGGCGACGAGTCGTTCGTGGCCCTGCGCAAGAAGCGGCCCGTGCATCGGACGCTGACCGCCATCGAGTCCCAGACCGGCCGGTTCCTGGACGACCTCCAGCGCGAGACCAAGCTCGCGGAGGACGCCGCCAAGGACAAGCTCGACGACGCCCAGAAGGCGTTCGACCGGCAGGTGGAGCAGGTGCGCTCCCGCGCCGACCTGGACGATCGCACCAAGGAGATCATGCTGGCGAACCTCCAGGAGGTCGCCCAGCGCCGGCTCGACGTCGAGAAGCGGAAGATCGAGGACGAGAAGCTCAACCGGATCCGCGAGGGCCGGGCCGAGTCGGAGCGCAAGACCCGCGCCATCCAGAACCAGGTGCGCTGGCTGGCCGCCGGCATCCCGCCGCTGCCGCCGATGGTCCTGGGCCTGCTCGTCCTGCTCGGCCGGCTCCGCCGCGAGAACCTCGGCGCCAGCCCCAAGCGGCTGGCCCCCTGAGCCGTCGCGTCGCCCCGACCCGAACCCAACGAAGACAGCAGCCGAACCGATCCGTAGAGGACCGACGATGAGCGAGCTATCGAAGACCGGGCTCTTCGCGGCCGTCGCCCTGGCGCTGACCAGCCTGGCGATGGTCGCGACCCGAGACCGCGCCGTGCGGACCGAGGCGTTCAACGACCAGGGCCAGGCGTTCTTCCCCGAGTTCCAGGACCCCCTGGCCTGCACCGACCTGGAGGTCGTCGACTTCGACCCCTCCACCGCCACGGCCTCGCGGTTCCAGGTGAAGTTCGAGAACAACCGCTGGGTGATCCCCTCGCACTACAACTACCCCGCCGACGCCCGCGACCGCCTCTCCAAGACGGCCGCGGCGCTGATGGACCTCACCAAGGACACCATCCGCTCCGACTCCCCCGACGACCAGGAGACGATGGGCGTCATCGACCCGCTGGACACGAAGTCCACGGCGCTCAAGGGCCGGGGCAAGCGCGTCACCCTGCGCGACGCCTCCGAGAAAGTGCTGGCCGACTTCATCATCGGCGAGCCGATCAAGGACCGCTCGGGCCAGTACTACGTCCGCATTCCCGACCAGAAGCGGATCTACGGCGTCAACCTGAAGGCCGAGCCCTCCACCCGGTTCGCCGACTGGATCGAGACGAACCTGCTGAAGCTGGAATCGACCCAGATCCGCAAGGTCGAGTTCGACAACTACAAGGTCAACCTCGAGCAGGGCTACCAGAAGGGGGAGATCCTCGACGTGACGCGCGAGGACGCGGCCGGCCCGTGGGCCCTCTCCGGCGGCGTCCCCGAGGGGAAGGAGCTCGACGAGGACAAGCTCCGCTCGCTGACGAACGCGCTGGCCGACCTGAAGATCGTCGGCGTCCGGCCCAAGCCCGCGGGGCTGACGCGCGACCTGAAGCAGACCGAGGACCGGAAGATCACGCTGTCGGCCTCGGCCGTGGCCTCGCTCCAGGGCAAGGGCTTCTACATGACCCGCGACGGCCAGCTCCTGTCCAACCAGGGGGACGTCCGCGTCGCCTGCGACGACGGCGTCGTCTACACCCTGCGCTTCGGCGAGGTGGCCCTGGGCGTCGGCGACGAGCTGACCCGCGGCGAGTCCGACGAGGCCGAGAAGCAGGACGACGCCGAGGCGAAGGACGAGCCGAAGTCCCAGCCCGCCGGCGACAACCGCTACCTGATGGTCACGGCCGCCTTTGATGAGTCGCTCATCCCGGAGCCGAAGGACGAGTCGCGGGCCGAGTCCGCCCCCCCCGCCCCGGGCGAGCTGCCGGAAAACGTCATCGCGCCCGACCCGATCGAGGAGAAGTCCAGGAAGGATCGGTACGAGCGCGAGAAGGCCGACTTTGACAAGAAGGTGGAGGAGGGCCGGAAGCGCGCCCAGGAGCTGACCGACCGCTTCGCCGCGTGGTACTACGTCACCCCCGGCGACAGCTTCCGCTCGATCAACCTCGACCGCGCCTCGCTGGTCACCGACCCCAAGCCCAAGGCCTCCAACATCCCCGGCCCCGGCGGCCCGGGGGGCGGCTTCCCCGGAGGGTTCCAGCTCCCGCCCGAATGAGCGAGCCCGGCGCGCCGATCGTCCTCCTCCCGAGGGGGCGGGACGATCGGCGTTTCCGCGCGCCCCGTCAATCCTCCTCGTCGTCGGCCCTCTCCAGGCCCAGGCTGTAGCCGGGGCGTCCGGTGTCGGCGACGACGGCGGCGTGGACGGAGCCGTCGGGATGGAAGCCGTCCGGGAGCAGGCAGAGGTCGATGGTCCGGCCGCCCGTGGCTTCGAGGGTCAGCGATTCGCGGTCGCCGATCCGGGCGCGGGGGAGCCGGAAGATCGCCACGTGGACGGCGCCCATCGCGTCGAGTTCCACGGCCAGCCCAGGCGCGATCACCTCGCCGACGGCGTCCTTCAGGTCCCCGGTCAGTCGCTCGTTCTCGACATTCATCCGCTCGGCCCTCCTCGGTCTGGAACCGGGGCATCATACGGCATCGGCCGGCGGCGCCGCCACCCGGCGGCGAACCTCCGGACGCCCCGCGAGTCTGGTTTTCGGCCCCGGTGGGCGTGTCGACGAACCCGCGAGTTATGGTAGACTGTCGCATCCGACCGGGGACGATCGGGTATCTAGGATTCCAACATGTGCGTCGCCGACAATCGGCCGGCGCGACTCGGCGACGCCTAGCCGAGCCTGGGGACGTGGTGATGGCCAACGATTCGAAGACTCCGACCGCTTCCAGGGCCCCCGCCCGACCGGGGACCGACCGCCACGTCCTCTCGGCCCTGGTCCAGAACACCCCCGGCGTGCTCGCCCACGTCTCGGGGATGTTTGCGTCGCGCGGGTACAACATCGACAGCCTCGCCGTCGGCGAGACCGAGAACCCGCTCCTCTCCCGGATCACGGTCGTGGTCCAGGGGGACGATCGCTACCTGGAGCAGGTGCGAAAGCAGCTCGAGAAGATCGTGACCGTCGTGAAGGTCCACGACATCTCGCGCGAGGACTACGTCGAGCGCGACCTGATGCTGGTGAAGATCCGGGCGAAGGCCGAGGACCGGATCCAGGTCCAGTCGCTCGTCTCGATCTTCCGCGGCCGGGTCGTCGACGTCACCCCCGACACGCTGATGATCGAGATCTCCGGCCAGGAGAAGAAGATCGACGCCTTCGTCGAGGCGGTCCGCGAGTACGAGATCCTGGAGCTGGCCCGCACGGGCCGGATCGCCCTGGTCCGCGGCGTCCCCCGGTTCGACGACCCGGACGAGCCGGTTCGGGCGGCGCTCGAGGAGGCCGCCCCGGTCGTCCACGGCCACTCGGAACTCTGATTCCGTCCCCGGACGGGCCTGGCCGAGGCGTCGTCGAGACGCCCGACCCGGGCCCATCCCATTCCCCCCTGACCTCCCCACCCGAAGCAGAAGACGCCCCCGAGGAGACCGAGATGCCCGCGCAGATGTACTACGACCAGGACGCCGATCTTTCGCTGCTGAAGGGTAAGACGGTGGCGATCATCGGCTATGGCAGCCAGGGGCACGCGCACGCCCAGAACCTGCGCGACTCGGGCTGCAACGTGGTCGTGGGCCAGCGCCCCGGCTCGGCCAACTACGACCTGGCCGTCGACCACGGCTTCAAGCCGGTCTCCGCGGCCGAGGCCGCCGAGGCGGGCGACCTGGTCAACATCCTGATCCCGGACGAGTTCCAGGGCGAGGTCTACAACCAGGACATCAAGCCGAAGCTGAAGCCGGGGAACGTCCTGCTCTGCTCGCACGGCTTCAACATCCACTTCGGCCAGGTCGTCCCGCCGAAGGGGGTCGACAGCGCCCTCGTGGCGCCCAAGGGCCCCGGCCACCTCGTCCGCAGCGAGTACGTCCGCGGCGGCGGCGTCCCCTGCCTCATCGCCACCGGCGACGGCTGCTCCGAGCAGGGCGAGAAGCTGGCCCTGGCCTACGCCAAGGGGATCGGCGGCACCCGCGCCGGCGTCCTCCGCACCACGTTCGCCGAGGAGACCGAGACCGACCTGTTCGGCGAGCAGGTCGTCCTCTGCGGCGGCCTGGCGGCCCTGGTCAAGATGGGGTACGAGACCCTCATCGAGGCCGGCTACCAGGAGGAGAGCGCCTACTTCGAGTGCGTCCACGAGCTGAAGCTCATCGTCGACCTGATCTATCAGGGCGGCCTGGACTACATGCGCTACAGCATCTCCAACACGGCCGAGTACGGCGACTACGTCCGCGGCCCGCAGATCATCACCGAGGAGACCCGCGCCGCGATGCGCAAGGCCCTCGCCGAGATCAAGTCGGGGCAGTTCGCCCGCGACTTCATCCTGGAGAACAAGGCGGGCAAGCCGGCGTTCCACGCGATGCGACGCCAGGAGCGGTCGCACCCCGTCGAGAAGGTCGGCAAGCGGCTGCGGGCTCTGATGCCCTGGATCAACGCCAAGACCGTCGACTGAGCCGGGAAATCAAGCCATGTCCCGCTACTGGGAGTGCCCGTCCTGTCGGGCGCTCTTGACCCGCGAGCGGCTGGAGGCCACGTCGGGCGTCTGCCCCTATTGCGACGCCCGCGTCGGCCCGGCCGCCGAGTTCGCGGACCCCGACGCCCTACCGGTCGAGGCCGCGGCGGCGCGCCCGCTCCCCCCGGTCGCGGTCCCGGCGACGATCGCCGGGAAGCTGGGCATGGCGGCGTGGCTCCTGGTCGAGCAGCTCCCGCTGATCGCCGGGCTCGTCATCCTGTTCAAGCTGCCGGCGAACGCGGGGCTCGAGATCATCATCGAGCGCCGCGGCGAGGCCGCGCACCCGCTCGCGCCGCTGCTGCTCAAGCTGGCGGTCGAGCTGTTCTTCGACCCGATCGTGACGGCCGCCGTGCTGGTGACGATGGCCGCCCGGATGTCCGGCCGGGCGACGACGTTCCCGGTCGCGCTCCGCGCCGGGCTCGACTCGTGGTGGTGGCTGCTGGCGGCCAGGGTCGTGAAGCAGTTGACCATCATGGCGGCGGGCTTCGGCCTGCTGTTCCCCGCGCTCGGGCCGCTCCGGATTCTCTTCGTGTTCCCGATGCTGTTCCTGGTCGTCCGCTACGCGCTGGTCGACGAGGTGACGGTGTTGGACCACGCCCCGGTGCTGGACTCGCGACGGCGCAGCTCCGAACTGGTGTCGAGACGGGCGTTGACCGTCGTCGCCGCCGGGTTCGGCTCGCTGATCGCGCTGGTGCTGGTCATCCAGGCCATCGGCGGATGGGCGGAACGAGTCGGCCTGATCGAGGATCCGATCGCGCGCGGGGCGTCGACCACGCTGTTCGACGTCCTGGCCGTCTATAATACGATCGTGCTCTTCCTGATCTACTGGGAAGCCCGGACCGGCCCCGAGGGCGCGACCGCTTTCAAGCCGGCCGTCGAGGAAGAGGTTCTGTAGCCCGCCCAGGTCGCGGACGGGCCGGGAGGCCGCCCCTCGCGGGCGGCTCGTCATCATGTCCGAGCCCAACTATCACATCGACGAGAATTGCATCGACTGCGACCTCTGCCACGAGACCTCGCCGGAGATGTTCGCCCGCGACGAGGAACTGGGCCGCAGCTTCGTCGTCCGCCCCCCCGCGGACGAGGAGGAGCTGGCCCTCTACCGCGAGGCCGCCGAGGCCTGCCCCGTCGAGGCCATCCGCGAGGAGGAGGACTGACCGCCCCAACGGCCTTCCCCCCGGGAGGGGGAAGGTGGCCCGGAGGGCCGGATGTGGGGGGGACGAGCGACACGAGCATTGGCATTCGGAGGGGCTTTCCGCCCCGCCGGCCCGGGCATTGCTCCGAAGCCCGAGGCTCCGCGGGCGAGCACCCCCTCATCCGACCGCTTCGCGGTCTGTCTTCCCCCTCCAGGGGGGAAGACCGTCTCCCGCCACGCGGTCAGAAGGTCGGGATGTCGACCCGGCTGCCGCCGTTCATGGCGGACTCGTGGGCGCAGAGGCCGACCATGGTCCAGTTGGCGGAGGTCTCGGCGTCCGGGAGGGCCGCCCGCTCGCCCTTGACGGCGCTCAGGAAGGCGTGGACCAGGTGGGGATGGCTGCCGCCGTGGCCGCCGCCCTGCAGGAACGACAGGTGGTCGGCGTCCTCGATCGCGGCCGGCTGGGTGAAGCGGCGGATCCCCTCGGGGAGCAGGTGGGCGTAGTCGGGGACCTTGACGCGCTTGGGGATCTCGGGCTCCGCGAGCGGCGCCTGGGGGGTGCTCTTGGTGTGGATCACCGGGTCCTCGCCCTCGACCTGCTGCCACTCGAAGCTCTTGCGGCTGCCGGTCGCGTCGAAGCTCTCGCGGTACTGGCGGGCGACGTCGAAGAGGCTGCGCGTGACCTCGGCGACGACGTCGGAGTCCTTGATCGTGAACGTGGCCGACTCGACGGCGAACGGGCTGTTGTACTTGGCGACCAGCTCGTCGCGGATCCGGCCGGAGCCGTGGCAGACGACGCTCTCGGCGTGCTTGCCCAAGAGCGCGAGGCACGGGCTGACGCAGTGGGTGGCGTACCACATCGGGGGGAGGCCCGGCCAGTACTCCGGCCACCCGTCCATGTCCTGTTGGTGGCTGCCGCGGAGGAACTGGATGCGGCCCAGCTCGCCCTTCTGATACAGCTCCTGCACGAACAGGTACTCGCGGCTATAGACCACGGTCTCCATCATCATGTAGACCTTGCCGCTGGACCGCTGGGCCTCGACGACCTTCTTGCAGTCCTCGATGCTGGTGGCCATCGGCACGGTGCAGGCGACGTGCTTGCCGGCGTTCAGCGCCTCGATGGACATCCAGGCGTGGTCGGGGATCGGCGAGTTGATGTGGACCGCGTCGATCTCGGGGTCCTTGAGCAGCTCGCGGTAGTCGCGATAACGGCCCTTGATCCCGTAACGTTCGCCGCACTCGTCCAGGCCCTTCTGGTCGCGACGGCAGATGGCGGCCATCTCGGCGCCGGGGTAGTTCTGATAGATCGGGATGAACTCGGCCCCGAAGCCGAGGCCGATGATCGCCACGCGGATGGGCTTTTCGCTCGCCATCGTCTTAAGGTTCCCCTGGTTGTCGTCGCATTCGACCGTGTGAGAATGGACTCCGAGCGGAGTAAGGTGCAGGATAGTGGGGCCTGGAGTCAAAGGCAAGCAAGCCGCGAGGATCGATCCCCATGCCCGAGTTCTCTCCCTCCCGCCCCGTCCGCGTCGGTTTCATCGGCGTCGGCGCGGTGACCGCCTACCACCACCTGCCGGGCCTGCGCCTGGACCCCCGGGCCGAGCTGGCCGCCATTTGCGACGCCGACCCCGCGCTGCTGGCGAGGCGCCAGGCCGAGTGGGGCGTGGAGCACGCGACGACCGACCCCCTGGCCCTCTGCGCCGACGACCGGATCGACGCCGTGGTGATCGCCACGCCCAACGACACCCACCGGCCGATCGCCGTCGCCGCCGCCGAGGCCGGCAAGCACGTCATGGCCGAGAAGCCCCTGGGCCTGAACGCGGCGGAGGTCGGCGACATGTACGAGGCGGCCCGCGACGCCTCCGTCGTCCACATGACGGCCTTCACCTACCGCTTCGCCCCGGCCATGCGGTACATCCGGAGCCTGGTGAAGTCCGGCGCGCTGGGGGAGCCCCGCCACTTCCGCTCGCAGCGGTTCCTGGATCTGCCGGAGACGAGCTGGGGGTGGCGCCAGTACAAGGACCGCGCCGGCGCCGGCGACCTGTTCGACATGACCATCCACCGGATCGACTTCGCCATCGACCTGATGGGGCCGATCGCCCGGGTCTGCGGCGCCACCGCCCGGTTCGCCCCCCGCGACAAGACGGCCGACGGCCAGCCGTGCAAGCCCTCGGAGGTCGACGACTGGTCGGCCCTGATCGGCGAGTTCCAGTCCGGCGCCACCGGCGTCTGGGAGGGGACCACGCTGGCGAAGGGCTATCACCGCGAGGGCTTCGGCCACGAGTGGGCCGAGATCAACGGCTCGGAGGGCTCGGCGGTCTACCGGCTGCACGAGCCGAACGTCGTGCTCCTGGGGAAGACCGGCCAGGACCTCGCCCCCGTCGACGTGCCCGCCGAGTTCCTCAAGCCGGCGGACAGCCCCCGCGACCCGTTCGACGGCGCCCCCGCGACCGTCTTCCGCTATGACCTGATGTGGGAGTTCATCTCCGCCATCGTCGAGGGCCGTCCCGCCGTCCCGAGCTTCCTGGACGGCCTCAACGCCCAGATCATCGCCGACGCCGTCCTCGACTCCCACCGCCGTCGCGCCTGGGTCGACACCCCCACCGCGCCGGAGTGAACCCAGACCGGGATCCGTCGACCCCCCGAGGGCCCCGCCGTGGCCGATAAGCCCCGCGTCTTGATGTGCCCGCCGGACTATTTCGGCGTGGAGTACGAGATCAACCCCTGGATGAGCGTCGCCCGGGGGGTGGACCATGCGCGGGCGGCCGCCCAGTGGGGCGCGCTCCGGGACACGCTGGGGGAGCTGGGGGCGGAGGTCGAGCAGATGGCCCCCGTCGCCGGGCTCCCGGACCTGGTCTTCACGGCCAACGCCGGCCTGGTGTATCGGGACGTGTTCATCCCGTCGCGGTTCCGGTTCCGCGCGAGGCAGGGGGAGACGGCCCACTTCGAGGCGTGGGCGCGGTCGCGGGGGTTCCGGGTCGAGCCGCCCCCCGACGGCATGAGCTTCGAGGGCGCGGGCGACGCCCTGTTCTGCGGCGCGACGCTCTTCGCCGGCTATCGCTTCCGAAGCGACGTCCAGAGCCACCAGTGGGTCGGCGAGCGGCTGGGGGTGGAGGTCCTGCCGATGGAGCTGGTCGACCCCCGGTACTACCACCTCGACACCTGCTTCTGCCCCATCGCCCCGGACGCGGCCATCTACTATCCGGGGGCCTTCGACGAGTACGGTCGCGCCGTCATCCGCGCCCGGATACCCAGGCTGATCGAGGTCCGTCCCGAGGAGGCCCACGGCTTCAGTTGCAACGCCGTGGTCGTCGGCCGGACGGTCGTCCTGAACCGCGGCGCGCCGAGGCTGGCGGAAGACCTCAGGGCGATGGGGTTCGAGGCCCGTCCGCTGGATTTCTCCGAGTTCATCAAGTCGGGGGGCTCGGCCAAGTGCCTGACCCTGCGCGTCGATGGCGAGGAGGCCGCGGCGTGGCGGGACCCCGACTCCCCCCCTTGACGCTGGCCGGGCGTGGGGCCACGATGAACCTCGGGGGCGCTCGCGGGGCGGACCGCGCGCCGCCCCGGATGCAATCCATGAAGGCGGCCATGGCGGATCGCGACCCGACGTTGCAGGAGCCTCGACGATCCGAGGGCCGGGCCGCCTGCTCGAACTGCTCGCGCGTGCTGATCTTCTCGGGCGACCCCCCGCGCTTCTGCGGCTACTGCGGCGCGGCCCTCTCGCCGGATTCCGTGACCGATTCCGGCGGCGGCGAGGAGACGATCGCCGCGGGGAGCACCGTCGGGATGCCGACGGTCGGGGAGACCGCCGAGTACGTCCCCGGCAAGTCCCGATCGACGCCCGACGAGGGCGCCTTCCCGGATCGGGTCGCCGGCTACCACCTGCGCCGGCGCCTGGGCTCCGGGGGGATGGGGACGGTCTTCGAGGCGTTCGACGAGCAGCAGGGGCGGAACGTCGCGGTCAAGCTGATCGCCCCGCGAAACCTGGACTCCGATCAGGCGCTCGACCGCTTCCGGCTGGAAGGCCGGACGGCCGCGGCGGTCACCCATCCTCGCTGCGTGTTCGTCCACGCGGTCGACGAGGAGTCGGGGCTTCCTTATATCGTGATGGAGCTGATGCCGGGCGACACGCTCCAGTCGCTCGTGGAGGGGCGCGGCCCGCTGCCGCCGGCCGTGGCGATCCCCAAGATCCTCGACGTGATGGAAGGCCTCGCCGAGTTCCACCGGCTGGGGATGATCCACCGCGACGTGAAGCCGTCGAACTGCTTCCTGGACGAGGGGGGGCGGGTCAAGATCGGCGACTTCGGCCTGTCCAAGTCGATGGAGGGGGGGGCCGACCTGACCCGGACCGGCGCGTTCCTGGGGACGCCCCTGTACGCCTCGCCCGAGCAGATCAAGCGCGAGACGCTGGACGAGCGGACGGACGTCTACTCCGTGGCCGCGACCCTCTACTTCCTCCTGACCGGCCGCCCCCCGGTCCGGGCCCGCGACGCCGCCGAGGCGCTGGCGCGGATCGTCTCGGAGCCGCCGCCGCCGGTCCGCGAGTTCGCGCCCGGCGTCCCCCGGGCGCTGGAGGCGGCGATCCTCCGGGGGCTGGACCGCGACCGCTCGCGACGCTGGCGGGACCTCCGCGAGTTCCACGAGGCCCTGCTGCCGTTCCTCCCCGAGCGGGTGGACATCGGCTCGATCGGCCTGCGGGTCGGCGCCTACCTCGTCGACCTGACGCTGTTCCACGTCGCGACGTGGGCGGCCATCGCCCTCGTCTTCTTCCTGCATCGAGGCCGGGCGCTGGAGACCATGGGGTTCATGGAGCGGCACGGCTGGACGATCGAGCTGGCCGCCACGGCCGGCTGGATCGGGTACTTCACCGTCCTGGAGGGGCTGCTCGCGTCGTCGGTGGGGAAATGGCTGGTGGGCCTGCGGGTCTCCCGGATGGAGGTCGGCGACCCGCCGGGGCTCCGGCGGGCGCTCGTCCGCACCCTGGCGTTCGTGCTCCTGGCCGGCCTCGGGAGCGTGGCCTGGCACGGGCTCGTGTCGTCGCAGACGCGGGTGATGGACATGCTGATCCCGTCGCCGCGACTGGCCGCGCTCAACCTGGTGGGGCTGATGATCCTGGCGGCGCCGATGCGGCAGCCGACCGGCTTCCGCGGCATGCACGAGCTGGCGAGCGGGACGCGGGTGGTCCGGGTCGTCCCCGCGCGAGGCGTCCGGCGGCTCCACGCCTCGCGAGGCTTCCGCGCCGGCCGTCGCCGCGACCGGGGGGCGGGGGCGAGGGCGCCGGAGGTCGTCGAGACGTTCCAGGTCGGCCCGTACGTGGTCGACGGATCAATCGCGACGACCCACGGCCGCCGGGTGTTCGCCGGCCATGACGGCGCGCTGGGGCGTCGCGCGTGGCTGGTCCTGCGCGATTCGGGCTCGACCCCGCCCGACCCCCGCCGGTGCGCCCTGGACCGGCTCACCCGACCGCGCTGGATCGGCGGCGGCGACCTGCCCGACTCCCGCTGGGACGCGTTCACCGCGCCGGCCGGGCGGCCGTTTCGCGACCTGGCGGGGCACGGCGGGCTCGCCTGGCGAGACCTCCTGCCCATCCTGCTCCAGCTGGCCGAGGAACTCGAGGCGGCGCGGGGGGATGGCACGTTCCCCGACTCGCTCTCCCTGGACGACGTGTGGGTCCAGGAGGACGGCCGGGTCCAACTGGTCGACCCGCTGGACTGGGGCCGCCCCGCTCCCGGCGACGCCCCCGCCGCGGCCGACGGCGAGGAGCCCCGGGCCCTCGCGTTGCTGGCGGACGTGGCCCGAGCGGGGCTGGGGGCCGCCCGCCCGGGGGGCCGGATCCGCCGCGCCGTGCCGCGACACGCGCGGGAGATGCTGGACAGGCTGCTCGGCGACCGGCCCGCCTACGCCCGGCTCGCCCACCTGCGGGCCGACCTCATCGCCGCCGCGTCCCGCCCCACCGAGGTCGGCGTCGCGCGGCGGGGCCTGCAACTGGCCATCCAGGCGGTGCTCATGACGCCCACCCTGCTGCTCCTGGTGGGGTTCAGCTGCCCCGAGCTGGACCCCGACCTGATGCCCTGGGACATGGAGATCATGGCCGCGATCCCGGTGATCTGGCTGGCCTGGTCCTTCCTGGCCCGCGGCGGGATCAGTTATCGGCTGGCCGGCCTGTGCCTCGTCGGCCCCGACGGCCGCGTCGCCGGTCGCTTCGTCTGCGCCTTCCGGGCGCTGCTCGCGTGGTCGATCCCCGTCGGGCTGTTGCTGGCCTCCGAGTCGATCCAGGACCATGCCCCGGAGGCGATCGCCTCGGCCTGGTCGTTGTGGTTGGCGGGCGTCTTCGCGCTCCTGGCCGCGCTGGCCGTCGCCCTGATCTTCCCCGGCCGCGGTCCCCACGACGCCATCGCCGGCACGGCCGTCGTGCCGATCTGAGGTTGGCTTCGTTCGTCATCGCCGGTCCGGCGATTCGGTGCTGGAAGTGGAGGCACCGGAGGGTTTTGCGGCGAATATCGGTTGGCTTTGTTCGTCGAACTCGATGTTGTTTTCGAGCGCCCGCCTCGGCCGCGAGCCTCGCGGGATGACGGTCCGGGCCTGGCCTCGCTCAGTCCCTTCTCCCGGCGAGCTGACGACCCGACACTGATTCCGGCATGGTCGCGAAGCGGGGTGCCGCCGCGAATCTCCTCCCTTCCCCCCTCGTGGAAGAAGGTGCCCCGCAGGGGCGGATGAGGGGGGCGCGCGCGACCGGATGCCGCCGCGACGACCCCCTCATCCGGCCTTCGGCCACCTTCTCCCACGAGGGGAGAAGGGACGCTTGGCGACGGCGAGCCGTGGGCCCGGATGCCATCCCGAAAGTATTGGGTCGTCGGCTCGCCGGGAGAGGGGTCGCGCGTTGGACGTTCGTTGACCGGTCTGGCTTGCTGACCGCGTTCGAGTTGCCAAGGAGCGGAGACGGTCGTCTCACGGGTATGCTCCGCAACCCGGCGGCGGGGATTTCAGGAAAGCGCGGAAAGCTCCCGAGGTCTTTCAGGGGGAGGCGTGAGGGTCGCCGAGGGGGACGATCGGGATGGGGGCGAGCCGACCGACGCCGCGGGCCTCGGCGGAGTCGGGCGGGGCGCCGGCCTCGATGGCGTCGGCGGCGCGTTCCAGGGCGGCGAACTTGGCGTCGCGCAGGGCGGGGTCGAACGAGGCGGGGCCGGTGATCTGGTATGACATCATGCCCCAGTGGCAGGCGTAGCGCCAGACGTTGGGGTCGAGCCTGAAGAAATGGCGGCCGGTCTCCGTCGGGTCGACGGTCGGCTCGGGCGAATCGGCGGGCCAACCGAAGGCGCGGCGGGCGTGGAGGCCGCGCAAGACCGCCTGGGCCAGCGCGACCTGGCCGCGGTACGAGGGGTGCATCGCGTCGAGGAACAGGCGGTCGTCGAGCAGGCCGTCGGGGCTGACGGCGTGGAGGTATGCCTGGCCGTCGATGTAGACGCAGTCGCGACGGCGAGCCAGCTCGCGATAGGCTTCCTGGAAATCGGTCGGGGCGCGCTGGGGGTAGCCGTCGGCGTCGCGGGCGATTCGGGCGTGCTCGTAGGCCTCGGCCGCCTCGCCGCGATCGGCCAGCAGCCGAGACAGCCGCCACCGCGCCATCGCGAATCGCGGGGCGCGGGCGACGAGCGCGCGATAGGCGGCGAGGGCCGCGTCGGGGTCGTTGGTCTCCAACTCCCTCGCCGCGAGGAAATCGCGTTCGAACCGCGATCGCTCGACGCGGGGCGTCTCGGGGGGCAGATACGAGCGGTTGGGGTCGTAGTCGAAATCATTCGCGGGGGGGGCGATCAGGACGAGGATGGCGCCGACTTCGTCGGCATAGGCGGCGATCGCCTCCAGGCGGCGGCGGAAGTCGGCCAGGATGCGGTCGTATTCGTCGTCCGCGTAGGCGGGCACGTCGATCAGGGTGCGTCGGCCGTTCGCGGGGGGCGGGATGGCGATCCGGCATTTTTCCATGTTGCGCCGGATCAGCGAATGGAGCCACGACCAGCCCACGGCGCGCGAGGTCAGGCGCTCGATCGCGGTGGGCTCGCCGTCGTCGTGGTAATAGCGGCGGTCGCGCGAGTGGGGGATCCGCGCGGAGAATTCGTTGTGGCCGCAGTAGACGATCAGGACGGCGGGGCGATGCTTGATCCCGGCGAGTTCCCGATGCTGGCGTTCGAGCGTGTGGCCCGAACTCGCCAGCACCTCGGCTTCGAACTCGCGGCCGGGGATCGCCCGGCGAAGCTCCCTGGCCACGACTCGCCCGAGGTCGAACCAGCGCTCGAACGGCACCCCGGCGGCGCTCGACTCGCCGATGACCGCGATGCTCACGCGATCGCCATCGTCGGGGAACGTCGTCGGCGGCAGGATGTCGTCAAGCCTGGGCATCTTCTGGCGGACGAGCCGTTCGGTGCGAATCTCCCCCGCTGGGACGGCCGAGGCCCGCCCCTGCCTCGCGAGGATGACGGCCGACGCCCCTTCCAACGCCACGGCGCCCAGCGCGACCGAGCCGCACAGCACGCCGACCCGGAGCCATCGCCGGCGATCCCCCGCCTTCACCCCGCGGATCGTGAGCGGGAGCGCGACCACCAGCGCCGCCAACGTCGCCGCGTAGGCGAGGTCCAGCACCCACAGGAACCCCAGGCCGATCGCCCAGTACACCCACCGCGGCGCGTGGTCATGGACATAGAGCGTCCCTAGGATCGCCCCCAGGACGACCGGGGCCAGGAAGAAGGTTAGCTTCGCCAGCGAGCGGAGCGATCGAGTCGGCGAGACCGTGGGAGCGGTGGCCATGGCGGCTCGGGTTCGGTGTCTGAATGTTGACCGTGAAGGTTCCGAAGCCATCATAACGTCCTCGCCCCCCGGAGGGGCAAGGTGCCTCGGAGGCCCGGTTGTGGAGAGGGACGAGCCGGGCGGCCGACGACACTGCGAGGGGACCGAGCGGTGGTTTCGAAACCCGAATCACCTCGCGCGTCTTCGCCCCTCCGACTCCTTCGGACTTCGGGCTTTCCCACGAGGCGGGAAGGCCGCTCCCGGCCCGGCGTTCATTCCATCCCATAGCGCCGGAGCTTCTGACGGAGCGTGCCGCGGTGGATGCCTATCCGTTGAGCGGCGAGGGCCTTGTTGCCGGACTCGCGGCGGAGGACGGCGCGGAGCATCGGGGGCTCGACCTGGGCGAGGAAGCGGTCGTACAGCGAATCGGCGCCTTCGGCGTCGGGGTCCGGGAGGGCCGCCAGGGCGGCCTCGGTCCAGCGGGCGATGGCGGGGTCCAGGCCGTCGACGCCGGCCGACTCGGGGGCCAGCGAGGCGGCCGCCGGCGGCAGGTGTTCGGGGAGGATCGGGCAGCCGCGGGCGAGGATCACGGCGCGCTCGATGGCGTTGCGCAGCTCGCGGACGTTGCCGGTCCAGGGGCGCCGGCGCAGCTCGGCGAGCGTGTCGGGGCGGAGGTCGGCCGCGCGGCCGCGGGATGGGTCGGCCAGGGCGATGAAGTGGCGGGCCAGCTCCGGGATGTCCTCCGGCCGATCGCGCAGCGGCGGGATGTGGATCGGGAAGACGCTCAGGCGGAAGTAGAGGTCCTCGCGGAACTGGTTGTCGGCCATGAGGCGGTGGAGCGGGCGGTTGGTGGCGGCGAGGAAGCGGACGTCGATCCCGCGCGGGCGGGCGTCGCCGACGGGGGTGACCTCGCGGTGCTCGATCGCCCGCAGCAGCTTCACCTGCATCCCGAGCGGCACGTCGCCGATCTCGTCCAGCAGCACCGTCCCGCCGGCCGCCAGCTCCAGCAGCCCCTTGCGGTCCTGGCTCGCGCCGGTGAAGCTCCCGCGCACGTGGCCGAACAGCTCTCCCTCCACCAGCCCCGGCGACAGCGCGGCGAGGCAGACCGGCAGGAACGTCCTCGCGCCGCGAGGGCCGTTCTGGTGGATCGCGCGGGCCACCAGCTCCTTCCCCGTGCCGCTCTCCCCCGTGATGAGGACCGGGACGTCGGTCGGGGCGACGAGCGCGATCTGCTTGAACAGCGCCTGCATGGGCGGCGACGAGCCGACCAGTCCCGTCCGCGCGGGGCCTTCGTCGTCCTTCGCCCGACCCTTCCGGCCGGGCTCGGCCGATTCGAGCGCGCGGCGGACGACGGCCCCGGCCTCGTCGAGGTCGAAGGGCTTGACCAGGTAGTCGAACGCGCCGGCCTCCATCGCGCGGACCGCGGTGTCGAGACTGCCGAAGGCGGTGATCACGATGATGGGGGCGTCGCCGATGCGCTCGCGGAAGGCGGGCATGGCCGTCAGGCCGTCCATGCCGGGGAGGCGGACGTCCAGGACGACGGCGTCGAACGGGCCGGAGCGCGCGGCGTCGAGCCCCTCCTCGGCGGAGGAGGCGACGGCGACGTCGTGGCCGAGGTCGCCCAGATATTCGCCGAAGGCCCAGCAGATGCTGGCCTCGTCATCCACGATCAGGACGCGGCTCATCGCGGGTCTTCGCCTCCTCGGGCGCGGTCGCGGGGATCGTCAGGCGGAACCGGGTCCAGCCGCCGTCGCGGCCCCAGGCCAGGTCGCCGCGGTGGGCCTCGGCGACGCGACGCGCCAGCGCCAGGCCCAGGCCAACGCCCTCGGGCTTGCCGGTGACGAACGGGTCGAAGATCGTCGGGGCCAGTTCCGGCGAGGGGCCGGGGCCGTCGTCGCCCACCTCCAGGACGATCGTATCCGCGCCGGCGAGCAGGCGGAAGCCGACGCGCCCCCCCGGCCCCGCCGCGTCCATCGCGTTCCACGCCAGGTTCAGGAGCGCGGCCCGGACGCTCGACTCGTCGACCTCCGCCACGGCGGGCTCGGCGGGGGTCTCCACCTCCAGCGAGACGCGCGCGTGGCGGGCCGTCGGGCCGAGCAGGTCGGCCACGTCGCGCGTCAGCGCGGCCAGGTCGCGCGGGCGGTTCGGGCGCGTCTCCAGCCGGCCCAGGGTGAGCAGCCCGCGCACCTGCTCCTCGGCCAACTCCAGTTGCCGGGCGGCGACGCCCAGGCTGGTGTCGCGCGCGGTCGCGGCGCAGCGCTTGCCGTGCAGTTGCACCCCCAGCCGCGCGCCCGTGAGCGTGTTGCGGAGCTGGTGCGCGAAGCCGGCGGCGAGTTGCGCGAGGAGTTGCGTGCGCTCGGCCTCGGCGATGGCCCGGCGCATGTCGCGGAGCTGTCGGCTCATGGCGTTGACGGAGGCGATGAGGTCGGCGATCTCGTCGCGGCCCTCGCCCGGGTCGATCTCGGCGAAGTCGCCGTCGGCGATCCGCGCCACCTGCCCGCGCAGCCGATGCACGCGACGGCCGAGGCGGCCGGCGAACCACCGCGCGGCCATCGCCGTGAGCGCGATCGCCGCCAGCCCCAGCCCGACGGGCGCGGCGGCGACGTCCCACAGCGCGGCGCGCCAGTTCGATTCGGGATACAGCACCAGCAGCGACGCCCCGGCGGGGGCGCGGAGTTTTGCCCCGTAATAGGGCCGGCCGGCGACCGAGAGCGTCGGCCATTGCCGCCACGACTCGAACCCGGGGCGGCGGAATTCCGGCGCGTCGACGGCGGCCGGCACGGCGGCGGCGAGGGCGTCGTCGCTGGCCGCGGCGACGCGCCCGCCGGAGTCGCGCGCCACGAAGTGCGCCCCGGAGAGCCCGTGCATCTGCCCGAGCACCCGCGAGGTCAGCGGGAACGACGAGCGGTCCAGCACGTCGATCACCGCCGCCAGCCGTTCCACGTTCCGACGCTCGTCCCGCGCCGCCGCCAGCCAGACCCCCGCCGCCGTGGTCGCCGCGATCGTCGCCGTCTGGATGACGACGATCGGGATCAGGATCTGACGATGGATGGGGATGTTCATGTGGTTCGGGGGCCGGGCGTCACGCCCGCCCCGCCAGCTCGGCCGCCAGGCTGCGGAGGAACGGCTCGACGTCGGTGACGATGCCCACGGTCTGGAAAGAGCCGCGATCGGCGAGCTTGGTGACGGTGGCCGGGTTGATGTCCACGCAGACGACCTTCACCCAGGCCGGCAGGAGGTTCCCCGTGGCGATCGAGTGCAGCGCCGTGGCGATGCAGAGCGCGAAGCCGACGCCCTTGATCGCCTCGCGCATCCGGTCCTGGGCGACGAGAGCGTCGGTGACGACGTCGGGCAGCGGGCCGTCGTCGCGGATCGAGCCGGCGAGGACCATGTCGACCCCCTGCTTGACGGCCTCGTACATGATGCCGGAGGTCAAGGCCCCCTGCTCCACCGCCTGCCTCAGGCCGCCGATCCGCCGGATGGCGTTGATGGCCCGCAGATGGTGTTCGTGGCCGTGCTCGATCGACTCGCCGCGCGCGATGGAGACGCCCAGGCTGGTGCCGTAGAGGGAGTGCTCGACGTCGTGGGTGGCGAGCGCGTTGCCGGCGAACAGCGTCTGGATCCAGCCGTCGCGGATCAGCCGGGCGACGTGCGGCGCCGAGCCGGTGTGGGCAATCGCGGGGCCGCCGACGAGCAGCACCTTTTTCCCCGCCGCGCGGGTCGCGCGGATGCCCTCGGCCACGGAGCGGAGGCTGACGGCCTTCGGCTTCTCGCTGGAGACGTTCGACGACATGAAGCCGAACGGCGAGCTTTCGCGCGGGCGCTCCTCCGGCGTCACCCGGACGCCGCGATGGCCGACGACGATCGGGTCGCCGAGCTTGACGTGGACCATCGGGATGCACCGCGCGCGGCCGGCCCGCTCGTCGAGGAGGATGCCGCAATCCATCTCCTGGTCCTCGACGTCGATCCAGCGGCCCCCCACGCGAACCTGGGTCTTCTGGTTCGTGGTGCTGTAGAAGTCGACCGGGAAGGCCGAGGCGACGTCCGCCGGCTCCACCCTGGCGTCCTGGGCGTGGACCGGGCTGGCGCCGTGCTCCACGAGGTCGGCGATGATCTCGGCCACCTTCTCGGGCGTGTCGCCCCTGATCTCGATCCGCGCGTAGCTGGGGTCGGCTCGCCGCGCCCCGATCTTGCATTCGTGGATCTCGAACGTCCCCCCCATCTGGAGGATGCGGTCGAGGATCTTGGGGAGCAGCAGCGAATCGACGATGTGCCCCCGGACCTCAACCTCGTCCGCCGCGCCGGCCTTCGTCTCCCCGGTCGCCATCGCGATGCCTCCTCGCGCGGAAAGTCCGTCGTCGCCCATCTGGAAGCCATTGTAGCGGCCGACCGCGCCGGGGCGAGTCCGCGGGGACGCCCGTGGTTGCCCGCCCGCGCGCCGAGCGTTAGAATTCCCCCGTCTCCAGGATCCCTCGCCCGCCCGCCGGGAGCCATGCCATGTCGACCGCCTCGCAGGCCGCCGCGACGCTCGACGACCTCTACCGAACGGAGGGGAAGGCGGAGTTGATCGGCGGGAGGATCGTCCACCTCATGCCCACGGGATTCCGGCCGGGCCTCATCGGCGGGCGGATCTATCGCGCCCTCGACGACCACGCCGCCGCGGCCGGCGATGGCGTCGCGCTCCCCGACAATGTCGGGTTCGTCGTGCGCGAACTGGCCTCGGGACGCCGGTCGTTCTCGCCCGACGCCGCCTACTACATCGGTCCGCTCCCCGACGACGACATGGAGTTCATCCAGGGGCCGCCGACGCTGGCCGTGGATGTCCGGAGCAAGACCGATTACGGCCGCTCCGCCGAGGCCGAGCTGGCCGCGAAGCGCGCCGACTATTTCGAGGCCGGCGCGCTCGTCGTCTGGGACGTGGACCCCAAGGCCGAAGCGGTATACGTTTACCGGGCCGACTCGCCCGACGAGCCGACGACGTTTGCTCGCGGCCATGAGGCCGAC
The DNA here is from genome assembly GCF_037189885.1 of Paludisphaera sp. Taxonomy (NCBI): domain Bacteria; kingdom Pseudomonadati; phylum Planctomycetota; class Planctomycetia; order Isosphaerales; family Isosphaeraceae; genus Paludisphaera; species Paludisphaera sp. Next base: position 40,106 of record NZ_JBBCIR010000014.1, on the reverse strand, counting down.
GCCGAGCCGGCGGTCCCGGGCTGGCGGATGGCGGTGGATCGGATCTTCGGCTGACAAGCCGTGACCAGCCGCGAGAGGGAGACGCGCGCGGCATCTCGGCCCTATCCCGAACGCCCGACGTTCGGCCACCCCCATATCGTACCGAGGGTCAGAACCGCGTTCAGCCGCGTTCGGCCTTCCAGGTCGCCTTCATGCTTGCGTATTTGGGCCTCGCTTCCGCCTTACGCCAGGCTTCGTAAAAGATTCGGGCCGACTCGGCCTTCTCCGGGTCGCCCGTGCCTTTCTCCAGCGGCCGCTTGTCGTCCGGATCGTATTTCCGCCCGCCCTTGTAGTTCGTGTAGCGGCGGGCGCGGGTGAAGCCCATCTGGAGGTACTTGCGGGCCATGTCCGCCCCGACGAAGTCGTCGGCCTTCAGGTAGGCGAGGAACTTCCGGTAGATGGCCCTGCTGCTCTCCCGAGCGATCTCCGGCGTCTTGAACCGCCAGAGCGGAGCCAGCTCGCCCTTGTACGGCTCGCAGATGAGGACGCCCTGCTCGCCCTTGCCGACGCGGTACCGCTCCGGCTCGGCGCGGTAGTCCACGTCGGGACGCCAGTGGTATGCGTCCTTGTCGAAGTTGAGGTAGCTCGGCTTCATGCCAGGGCTCGGGGCAAATCCCGGGCCGACGCCAACGCGAGCGGCCGGCGCGCCCCGATGACGAGGCGCGCCGGCCGTGGATTTTCTCGGGACGCCCTCGCCCGGGGTCAGGGGGCGACGTGGGCGGTGGCGGTCAGGTCGAGGGGGGGCTCGCCGGGGATGTCGGTGGTGACGCGGAAGACACGCTGGAGGTCGCCGCGGGTGGTCCCCTCGTCGGGCTTGTAGGCGACGGTCAGGATGTGCATCGGCTTCTTCTTGCCGTCGTAGGGCTCGATGGAGAAGCCGTCGCCGACGCCCTCGACCGAGGTGATGGCGAAGGGCTGCGACGCGCGGATGATGAACTTGCCCTGCTTCCCCTCGGCCGAGGCGATCTCGCCCATCGTCAGCAGCGAGGGGGACGCCGTCAGGTCGCCGCGGATCCAGCCGGTGACGGGGACCGGGATGCTGCGGGTCTCGCGGTCGTTGCTGATGAGCCGGATCTCGTCGCGGAGCGGGCCCGAGGGGGCGTCGGGCTTGATGCCGACGTCCAGGCGGTAGGACACCGCGCCGGTGGCGTCGCGCTTCGTCTCCACGAGCTGCGCCGTCAGGGCGCGGCTGCCGGAGACCATGCGTTCGAACTTCCAGTTCGCGGCGTTGATGCGGTCGATCGTCAGGGTGAGCGTGGGGGCCTGGCCCTTCACGACGGTCCCGAAGTCGATCGAGCCGGGGTTCAGCACGACGTCGGCGAGGATGTGCGAGGTGACGTGCAGCCGGACCTCGGCCTCGCGACCGCTGGCCGTGACGAGCGAGGCGTACAGGATCGTCGCCTTCTCGCCCAGGAAGTTCCGGGTGTCCATCTCGGCCTGGATCGTGGCCGACTCGCCCGGATTGACCGTCGAAGCGCTCGCCTGGCCGCTGGTGCAGCCGCACGACGGGCGCAGGTTGAGGATGGTGACGGGCTCTTTCAGCCGGTTCACCAGCACGAAGTCGTGCTTGACCTTGGCCCCTCGCGGGACCGGGCCGAAGTGGTGGTTGCGTTCGGCGAACAGGGAGTCGGCCCAGCCGGCCGCCTCGACAGTCGCCGCGCCGATCGTCATCGCCGCAAGGCAGCCCGCCAGGGCCGCCGTCATCCCGCGCCGAGTCATCATCGCCTCCCGCGATACCAACCCCGGGCAAATCGCCCTTGCGCGAAGGGGCCTCCGGCCCCCTCCATGACCTCCTGTATCGACGCCCCCGGCCGGTCGATTCAGCGATCCGGTCGCCCCGAGCGCTCCCCCCGGCCGCGTCGTTCGCATTGTGTCGAATACGCCGGCGGCGCGGGGTCGTCCGAGAGGCGTCCCGCCTCGCCGGGGGGGGCTTATGAGAGTCTTCCCCCCTCGCGGGGGATGACGGACCGCGAAGCGGTCAGGAGAGGGGGACGCCGAGCCGTCGCGCCGTCGGGATACGGCAGCCCGCCCCGACCGGCTCCGAGTCCCGGCGGCGGTCTCGCTTACCCCCCACTTCCGGACCCGCGGGCCACCTTTCCCCATCTTCGGGAAAAGGCCGTTATGATGGAACTCGCGAATCCCCCCGCCCCAAACCGATCGAGCCCCGCCCATGCCCCCCTCCCCCGCATCGCGCCACGCCGTCCATGTCGAGGGCGTCGGCGTCTACCGCGCCGGCCGCTGGATCCTCAAGGACGTGGATTGGACCGTCCCGTCTGGGGCTTGCGTGGCGGTGCTGGGCCCGAACGGCAGCGGCAAGAGCACGCTCACGCGGGTGATCTCGGGATACCTGTGGCCGACCGAAGGCGAGGTGGAAGTCCTCGGCGAGCGGTTCGGCGAGGTCAACATCCACGAGCTGCGCGAGTCGCTCCGGCTGGTCCAGCCGACGGGCATGGCCGAGCCCGACGCCGAGATGACGGCGCTCGACGTGGCGATCACCGGGGCGTTCGGGACCGTCGGCCTCTACGCGGCGATCGGCGACGACCTGCGCGCCGAGGCGCTACGGTTGCTGGAGGCCGTCGGGCTCCACGCGGCGATCCGCACGCCGTACCGGAACCTCAGCAGCGGCGAGCGAATCCGCTGCCTGATGGCCCGCGCGATGGTCCGCAAGCCCCGCCTGCTCCTGCTGGACGAGCCGACCTCGGGCCTCGACCTCCTGGCGCGCGAGCAGGTGCTCGCGACGATCGAGTCGCTCCACGCCGAGCCCGACCCGCCGACCGTCGTCCTCATCACGCACCACCTGGAGGAACTGCCGCCGGCCGTCTCGCACGTCGTCGTGCTCCAGGATGGGCGGGTCGCCGCCCAGGGGGCGCCCGAGGACGTGCTGACTTCGGCCCTCCTCTCCGAGGTCTACCACTGCCCCCTGGAAGTGGTCCGGTCCGACGGGCGATTCTATTCTCGCGTCAGCCCCGGCGCGTGGGCGTCGCTCCTGGCGCGCTCGGGGCGTCCTTGAGACGACGCCGCCCATCACGAGGAGAGCCACCATGACCATGCGACGAGCCGCCTTCGCGATCGCCCTCTCGGCCCTCGCCCTCCCCCTCGCCCGCGGCGAGGAGCCCAATTACGAGCGGATCCGCGACGTCGTGTACGGGCGGAAGTACGGCGCGGCGCTGACGATGGACGTCATCAAGCCGAAGGCCGACGCCAACGGGGCGGGGATCCTGTTCATGGCGAGCGGCGGGTTCGTCTCCTCGCCGGACATGATCCAGCCTCCGATCTTCCAGCCGCTCGTCGATCGCGGCTACACCGTCTTCGCGGTCGTCCACGCCTGCCAGCCGCGGTTCCAGGTCAACGAGATCGTCTCCGACGTCAACCGCGCTGTCCGGTTCATCCGCGCGCACGCCAAGGAATACGGCGTGGACCCGGACCGGATGGGGGTCTACGGCGGGTCGGCCGGGGGCCACCTGTCGCTGATGCTCGGGACCGCCGGGACGGACGGGGACCCCACGGCCGCCGACCCGGTCGAGCACCAGTCCAGCCGCGTGCGGGCCGTCGCCTGCTTCTTCCCGCCGACCGACCTGCTCAACTGGGGCGAGCCGGGGGCGGAGCGGATCCACGCCACCGACCACCTCCCGCCGTTCCGCGCCGCGTTCGACTACCGCGAGCTGGACACCGAGGAGATGCTCTGGATCCCGATCATCGACGAGGACCGGCTCCGCGAGCGCGCCCGCGCCGTCTCGCCCATCACCCACGTCACGGCCGACGACGCCCCCACGCTCATCATCCACGGCGACGCCGACGAACTGGTCCCGCTCCAGCAGTCGGAGTCGTTCAAGGCGAAGCTCGACGAGGCCGGAGTGCCGAACAAGCTGATCGTCCGCCCCGGCATGACCCACTCCCTCCCGACCCTCGAGGACGACCTGAAGCTGTTCGCCGACTGGTTTGACGAGCACCTGAAGCCGTCGAAGTGATGGCGCGAGCTTCGAAAAAGGCCATCCTAACGGCCTTCCCCCCCTGGAGGGGGAAGGAAGGTGGCCGGATGAGGGGGGGACGAGCGGCACGAGCATCGGCGTCCGAGAGGGCCTTCCAGGGCCGTCGGTCTGGGCGGCGTCGCGAAACGCGTAACCTCCCGGGCGGGCTCCCCCTCATCCGACTCCTTCGGAGTCTGTCCTCCCCCGCCAGGGGGGAAGATCGTTTTCATGCGGGTCGACTCCGGCTCCATAACCCCCGCCAGGCTCGGTTGACAGGATCCGGAGACGCGGCTACATTCCCGCCGCACGTCGCGTCCGTGAGGCGCGGACGGGTGGACGAGGCACCACGAGACGACAACCGCGAGACAATCGCCCTGTCCGACGATCACGGTCGAGGCGCGCGTTCGGGCGATCCCACGGATGGCGAACGCACTCCGGCGCGCGTTCCTCTTTGACGGGCGAGGGTGAATCATGGACGACGTCCCCGCCGGTCCGGCGAGCGCGGAGCCGGGGAGGCCGTCGCTCTCGGTCGTCGTGCCCGTGCACAACGGGGGCGAGGACTTCGGGCGATGCCTCCGCCGGCTTCGTGAATCTTCCTGGGCCTTCGATGAATGGATCGTCGTGGACGACGGGTCCACCGACGGCTCGGGAGACCTTGCGGCCCGCTTCGGCGCGGTCGTCCTGACCCACGACCGCCCGCTGGGCCCGGCCGCGGCGCGGAACCTCGGGGCCGAGGCCGCCACGGGCGACCTGGTCTTCTTCCTCGACGCCGATGTCGCCGTCCACCCGGACGCGATCGCCCGCGCGATGTCCCGCTTCCTGGCCGATCCCGGGCTCACCGCCCTGTTCGGCTCCTACGACGACCGGCCGACGGCGCCGGGCCTGGTCAGCCGGTTCCGCAACCTGCTGCACCACTACGTCCATCAGCGCGGCGACTTCGTCGACGACGCCCGACCCGCCCACACCTTCTGGACCGGCTGCGGCATGATCCGCCGGGCCGACTTCCGCGAGTTCGGCGGCTTCGACCCGCGCCTCTACGCCCGGCCGTCCATCGAGGACATCGAGCTGGGCTATCGCCTGACCCGCGCCGGGAGGAAGATCCTCCTGGCTCGCGACGTCCTGGCGACCCACATGAAGCGCTGGACCCTGTTCGACATGGTCCGCACCGACGTCTTCCGCCGCGGCGTGCCGTGGATGCTCCTGATGAAGCGGAGCGGGACCGTCGAGACCGATCTGAACGTCCAGTTCGGCCAGAAGCTCTCCGTGGCGGCGACCGGCGGGCTGATGCTGGCGACGGCCGCCGCGACGGCCGCCCCCTCGGCCGGGTTCGTCGCGGCGGGCTGCGCGGCGGCGGTGGTCGCGCTCAACAAGGATCTGTACCGCTACCTGGCGAGCCGGCGCGGGGCGGCGTTCGCGGCGGCCTCGTACCCGCTGCATCTGCTCTATTTCGCCTGCTGCGGCGCGTCGGTGGTGATCGCCCTGACGCGCTGGCACCTCGTCGACCGCCGCGCCCGCGCGACGGCCGAGGGCCGCGTCGACCGCGGCGGGCGGCCCATCCCCGCGCCGGCATGGCGCCGACTGGCACGGAGGCTCCAGCGATGGACGACTCGATCCGGGTAGCCGTGGCGCGGGGCGACCGCCGCCGGGGCGCCGTGGCGCAGGCGCTGGCGCTGATCGCCGAGGACGTCCGCGCCGCCGTCGGCCGATGCGGCGCCGCGGTGGTCGCGCCGACGCTCGACGAGCTGGGCCGCGGGTGGGCCTCCACCGACCGCGACGCCCTCTCCGCGACGGTCGACGCGCTGGCGGCGGCCGGCGCCGACGCGATCGACGTGGTGGCCTCCAAGGCCGACGGCAGGCCGTCGGCCCGCTCCTGCTTCGAAAGCCTGGAGTACGTCGCCGAGACGCACGGCCGCCCCGTCGCGTATCACGACCTGGACGCCGAGCCCGACGCCTGGACCTCGCGCGAGGTCGGCGGGCGGCCGGCGCGGGTCTCGAAGCTGTTCGCCGAGTCCGGCTGCCGCGTCTCGCTGGCCGTCGCCCGGACGCACGGGACGTTCCGCCTGGGCCTGGCGCTCCCCGGGCTGGCCTCGATCGTCCATCCCGACGACCGATGGCCGGAGGACGACGCCCTCGCCCGCCGCGTCCCGGCGCGGCTGGCCTCGGCCTGCTCGGCCCTGGAGACCTGGCGGGGCCGGATCGCCCGGGGCTGGCTGAAGGTGCGTTCGATCGGCGGGGGGATGCGGCCCACCGGCGCCGAGCGGCGCAGGCTCGACCGCGCCGGCTTCGCCGTGGAACGCCTGGCCGCGCTGGCCGCGGTCGCCGCGCCCAGGATCAGCGTGGTGGACGGCTTCGGCGGCATGCACGGCCAGGGGCCCCGGCTGGGGACCAGGCTCCGGCTGGGGACGGTGATCGCCGGGACCGACCCCGTGGCCGTCGACGCCGTGGCCGCCGCGATCATGGGCTTCGACCCGCTGGACGTCGCCTATCTGAGACGGGCGCAGGCCGCCGGCCTGGGGGTCGCCGACCTGGCCGGCATCACGATCGTCGGCGAGCCCTGGTCGCAGGTGCGCCGGCGCTGCCGACGTCACGCCTCCGACCGCCTCCTCCGCCTGGTCGCCGCCGGCCCGGCCGACCTCGAAGGCGCCGCCGCGCCCCACTTCGCCCGACGTCGCCGCCGATCCCGGCGGTCGTCGCGCGTCTGAACCGGACCCACCGCCAGGACGCCGCCATGCGCATCGGTTTCGACGGGACGTGTTTGGCCAATCGCCGCGGCTTCGGCCGGTTCGCGCGGCGCATCCTCTCGGCGTTCGCCCCCATGGCCGCCGCGAGAGGACACGAGGTCGTCGTCGCCGTCGACTCCCCCTCCGCGGGGAGCGTCGAGATCCCTGGGGCGGCGACGCCCCTGGTCGTGGGCCTTCGCGCGGCCCCGAGCGCCGCGGCCTCGGCGGGGGGCCGCCGCGGCGTGCTGGACATGCTGGCGATGGGGCGCGCCGTCTCGCGCGCCCGGCTCGACCTGATGTATTTCCCCGCGACGTACAGCTTCTACCCGGTGTGGAATGTCCCGCGCGTCGTCGTCACGATGCACGACACGCTGACGATGGAGCACCCGGAGTTGGTCTTCCCCTCGTGGAAGGGCCGGCTGGCGTGGTCGCTCAAGGAGGCCGTCGCGGTCCGATCGGCCGACCGGATCGTCACCGTCTCCGAGACCTCCCGGCGCTATCTCCTGAGCCGGCTCCGATGCGGGCCGGATCGCCTGCGCGTCGTCTCCGAGGCCGCCGACTCGATCTTCGGGCCGATCGTCGACGAGGCCCGCGCGACGGCCGCCCTGGCGCGATACGGCGTACCGGCCGGGGCGCGCTACGTCCTGTACGTCGGGGGCCTGAGCCCGCACAAGAACCTGCCGCGGCTGGTGGAGGCGTTCGCGAAGGCCGCCGGCCCGGCCGACCTGCTGGTTTTGACGGGCGACTTCCACGACGTTTTCCACACCCACGTCCCGGAGATCCGCGCGGCCATCGCCCGCGTCGGCCTGGAGGACCGGGTCGTGCTGACGGGCTTCGTGCCGGACGAGGATCTGGCCGCGCTCTACGGCCGGGCTCATGCGTTGGCGTTCCCCTCGCTGCTGGAGGGGTTCGGCCTGCCCGCGGTGGAGGCGATGGCCTGCGGCTGCCCCGTCGCCGCCAGCCGCGCGGGCTCGCTCCCCGAGGTCGTCGGCGACGCGGGCATCCTCTTCGACCCGCTCGACGTCGATGACATCGCCCGGGGCTTGGGCGAACTCCTTCATGATCCCGCCCGCCGCGACGAGCTTTCCGCGCTGGCGCTCCGCCGCGCCTCCACCTTCGACTGGGATCGATCGGCCGCAACCCTCCTGGCCTGCGTCGAGGAGTTCGACCGCGGCGAGCGGAGGTCGCGCCGACGCCCCGGCTTCCTCGATCCGGCGTCACGCGGCGACGATCGGGGTTGTAAGGAGAGTGCCCGGTCGGGCATCGTAAAGGCCGGTCGCCAGGACGATGACTGCCCAGGCTAGAGATGGACGGACCCCCGGAGCCACCCCCTTGTTGCCCACCCTCCTTTTCTACGCGGCGTTCGCGATCGGCGAGGCGGCATGCATCGTCTACGCCATCAACATCTTCCACTCCTACCCCTGGCGCGTCCGGTGGACCGAGCGGGCGACGCTCGTCGCGCTGGCCGTCCTGGGGGTGGTCTCGGCGGAGCTGACGCGGCGATACTGGATGACGCCGGTCTCGGAATGGCCGCCGGCGCTGGTCGCCTTCGCGGCCGGGTGCTGCCTGATGGCCCTGGTCGTGCTGCCCGCGGCGACGTTCGCCCGCGCCCGACGCATGCGGCGGTCCGGATCCGTCGAGGGGGAGCGCCGGGACTCCCTCCTCCAGGATCCGCCCGAGTCGTACGTCGGCGGCGGCCGCCACGCCTGGATGTTGAGGTTGCCGGGGAACACGTCGCGGAACCTGGAATCGCGCGACTGGAGCGTCCCCATCGCCGCGCTGCCGGAGGAGCTTGACGGCCTCTCGATCCTGCACCTGACCGACCTGCACTTCTCGCGGGCGTACAGCAGGCGCTACTTCGAGGCCGTCTTCGCCGCGGCGGCCGACATGCCGGCCGACATGGTCTGCGTCACCGGCGACCTGATCGACGATCCCGAGTGCATCGAGTGGATCGAGCCGTTGCTGTCCGGCCTCCGCGGGCCGTTCGGGCGGTTCGCGATCCTGGGGAACCACGACCACCACCACGACGTCGACGCGATCGCCGCGGCGATTGCCGCCGCCGGCTACGAGACGCTCGACGGCCACGTCGTCACGACGGAGATCCAGGGGCGTCGCCTGGCGATCGGCGGGACGTGCGCCCCTTGGGGCCCCGGCATCCCCGACGACGCGATCCCCCACGCCGACTTCTCGCTGCTGCTGAGCCACACGCCCGACCTGGTGTACAAATCGGCGCGTCAGGGCTGGGATTTCATCCTCGCCGGCCACAACCACGCCGGCCAGGTCCGGCTGCCGGTCGTCGGCCCGCTCCTGATGCCCAGCCTCTACAGCCGCCGGTTCGAACACGGCTTCTTCCGGGTCCCCCCGGCGCTGATGTACGTGGGCCAGGGGGTCGGCTGCAAGCACCCGATCCGCTACGGCTGCCATCCCGAGATCGCCCGCTTCACCCTCCGATGCGTCCCGCCCGTCGCCCCCCGCGCCCGGATCGCCCGCGACCGCGCGGTCGTCGAGCCGATCTACCAGGAGTCCTGAGCGCCACTGGCCCGGCGGTTTCGGGGAGGGTACGATCCCGTCCTCCCCGATCCGACAACCCCGAGGCCCAGCCATGACCCGAATCCCCCCCTCCCTCTCCCTCTCCCTCGCCCTGCTCCTGCTCGCCCCCTGGACGACGCACGCCGAGGAGGCCGTCTCCTGGCGGGACGCGCGGACGCTGACGCTCGAAGGCCGCGCCTGGGACGAGCCCGCGCTCAAGGCTCCGTTCGACCGGCTCCCGGCGAAGGCCGAGGGGGTCGCCCGGCCGCCGGTTTGGGGGCTGTCGCGGGATTCCGCCGGCATCGCCGTCCGGTTCGTGACGGACGCGCCGGAGATCCACGCCCGCTGGACGCTCAACAAGGACCGCCTCGCCATGCCCCACATGCCGGCCACCGGCGTCAGCGGGCTCGACCTCTACGCCCGCGACGCCGACGGCGCCTGGCGCTGGGCGGGCGTGGGGCAGCCGACGGAGCAGACGAACACCAGGGCGCTGGTGAAGGGGATGGACCCGGGCCGTCGGGAGTACCTGCTGTACTTCCCCTTATATAACGGGTTGTCGACGGTGGAGATCGGCATCCCGTCCGGAGCGAGCATCGAGCCGGGGCCGCCGCGCGAGCCGGCGTCGGCCAAGTCCGTGGTCTTCTACGGGACGTCGATCACGCAGGGGGGATGCGCCTCGCGCCCGGGGATGGTGCACACCGCGATCCTCGGCCGTCGGCTCGACCGGCCGGTCGTCAACCTGGGATTCAGCGGCAACGGCACGATGGACCAGTCCATCTCCGACCTGCTGGTGGAGATCGACGCCGCCCTGTACGTCGTGGACTGCCTCCCCAACATGGGGGCCGACATGGTCGCCGAGCGGACCATCCCGCTCGTCAGGACGATCCGAGCGGCGCGGCCCGACGTCCCCATCCTGCTCGCCGAGGATCGCGCCTACACCGACGGCCGGTTCCTGGAGTCCCAGCGCCGGAGGAACTCGACTAGCCGCGCCGCGCTGAGAGACGCGTACGAGAAGCTCGTCGCCGAGGGGGTGACCGGGCTGTACTACCTGGAGGGGAACGCCCAGCTCGGCGACGACGGCGAGGGGACCGTCGACGGTTCCCACCCCACCGACCTGGGCTTCGTCCGCATGGCCGACGCCTTCGAGCCCGTCATCCGCGAGGCGCTGAGGGGATCGAACCCCTGACCCTTTTCAGCGGGGGTCGTCGTCGAACTTGAGCTTGGAGAGGGTCGGGCGGCAGAGTTCCAGGAGCTGGAGGTCGCCCAGCTCTTCCTCCACGGCCTCGCGGGTCGGGTGCTTGAGGGAGACGCGGACCTCGTCGACGAGGAACTCGGTGAACTTGTCGCGGGCGCGGTGGAGGATCTGGCGGAGGTTGCCGGCGGTCATCGGCCGGCCGATCCGCTTCGCCAGCTCCTCGGCGAGTTCCGGCGAGCGCATCTGCGGGCGGGCCAGCCGCAGCCGCATCACCTTGTGGAACGGCTTGCCGGTGTTCTCCTCGTAGGCCCGCAGCGAATCCCACGAGCGGGCCAGCAGGTCCTGGCGCCAGCTGAAGAGGAATTGCTTGTCGAAGTCGCCGAGGCCGACGTCGCCGACGATGTCGGCCTCCATCGCGGTGTCGAGCTGGGACGCGCCCTTCCGCTTGCGGAAGTGGTCGACCATCAGGTTGCGCAGGGCCCGCTTGAGGTAGTCGCGGAAGCGGCCCCGGGTGGGGTCGAAGTGGCGGAACTTCCCCTCCAGGAACTTGACCGAGAACTCCTGATTGAGGTCGCGCGCGACCTCCGCGTCGCCCACCACCTTCAGCAGGTAGCGGTGGACGGCGCCGGAATAGCGGAGCATCAACAATTGCCTGGCCGCGTCGGCCTGCTCGGGGGTCCCGTTCTGGGCCTGGTAGAGCAGGGTCGTCTGGGTCAAGAGCTCCGAGAGCTTGGCTTTCGAGTCGCCGACTTCCAAGGCCCTGCTCCTTGATGCAAGTCGTTGCGTGGCAAGGTCAAGATGCTTCGATCCCGGTCGCGACCGCGACGAAATTGGCGATGGGGCCGAAACGATTGGCCTTGGGCGGCGTAATGGCTTGTGGGGGGAGACGTCGATCGACGCCCCGCCCCATCATACCGATGGAGGACGCGCCATGGACCACCCGAGCCTGACAGCCCAGCGCCGAAGCCGGACTCGCGGGATCCTGGGTCGCGCTTCATCCCGCTATCATCATACACTCCGCCGGGCCTTCCTGGCCTGTGCGTCGTCGCGGGAGGCGTGCCGATCGCTCGGCCGCCGGCTGTCGACCGACGCCCGGGCCGGCGTCGACGCGGCGATCGCGCTCTGCCTGCTGGCCTTCGCGCCGTCGCGGCGACCGGCCCTCGCGCCGATCCCGCCGGCCTGCTCATCCGCGAGCTTTCGGCGGTCGCGGACGAGGCATCGGAGATGAGCCGCCTCGCGGCCCGGTCTCCTTCGAGATAACGAGTTTCGACTCCTTCGGACGCGTCCCCGAGACGTCGCGCCGGCGGTCCGCGCCGCGAGGGCCATCGATCGGCCCCCGCGCCGAGGCCGCCGCGCCAGGGGAGGCCGCGCGCCGACGGGTCCAACGCGGACCACCCGGATCGGGAAAGGAACAACAGGCGAGATGAACACCGCCGAACGCACCATTGACCGCCGCGACGAGCTCTCCAACCGCGTCCTCCTCGGCCGCTCGGACGTCGAGCTCCTGACCCCCGAGGAAGAGCGCCGGCTGCTGGTGGAGCTGGACGGCCACCGACGCCTGCTCGCCGCCGCCTCCGCCGAGATGGGGGGCGAGGCCGGCGAAGAGTTCGATATGCGGGACTTCGTCCGCGCCGCGCTGGGCTCCGGCCCGCCGGCCAGCGATGAGGAGGCCGTCCTGCGGGCCGTGGCCGCCGCCTACAACGCGACCCGCGGCCGCCTGGCGATGGCCAACCTGCGGCTGGTCGCCCACGTCGCCCGCCGCTTCAACGACCGGGGCCTCTCGGACTCCGACCTGCTCCAGGAGGGGTTCTGCGGCCTGCTCACGGCCATCGACCGCTACGACGTGTCGAACACGACCCGGCTGGCGTCCTACGCCGTCTGGTGGATCCGCCAGGCCCTCCAGCGCGCGGTGGCCGCCGGGGCCTACCCCGTGCGGCTCAACCCGCGGCACCTCCAGAAGCTGGCCGAGGTTTCCCACGAGGCCGAGGCCCTCGCCCCCTCCCGACGCGCCCGCTCGGCGTCGGCCGAGGCGACCCTGAAACAGATCCACGCGGCCACCCGTCCCGCCCTGTCGCTCGACGCCCCGCTCGGCGACGAGGGGGGCCGGCTGATGGACGTGCTCTGCAGCCCGGCCGACGAGGAGGTCGACGAGTTCGACCGCGAGGAACGGCTGGCCGCGCTGCTCGAACGGCTCAAGCCCCGCGAGCAGACCGTGCTCCGGCTGCGGTTCGGCCTCGACGGCGGCGAGAGCCACTCGCTCAGCGAGGTCAGCCAGGTCCTGTCCGTCTCCAAGGAGCGGATCCGGCAGATCCAGGACGCCGCGCTGGCCAAGCTCCGCGTCCTCGCCGACGCGCCCGCCCTCAGCGAGGTCGGCTGAACGACGCTCCCCCCGACGGCCGCCCCCGGCGCGGCCGTCGGCCCTTTCGGGGCGGCCACCGCCTCTGGGTTCGTTCGCGCCGGGACGTTTTCGTGGAAACGCATGCAAAATGTTTTCGTGAAAAGTCTTGCGTCGAAATCGAGTTGGCTTCGTTCGTCGCTTTCGAAATGTGCTTTTTGTGTCCGGCGAGCGTGAAACGCGCGTCCCCTCTCCCGCCGGGAGAGGGTGGCCCGAAGGGCCGGGTGAGGGTCGCCGGGTTTCGATAATCGCGACGGCCCACGACGGCGCGGCCGGCGCGATCCCCGAGGCGTGACGGCCCTCACCCGCCGCTGGCGCGGCCGCCTGCTCCCGGGGGGAGAGGGGACATAATCGGGCCGGAGGCCCTCTTCGTTCGTGACGCGCGCGGTCGCCCGTTGGGCCCCGCGGGCTTCCACCGATTCCGGGATGTCAAGGAGCGGAGCCATCGATCCCCCCCATGCTCCGCGGCGAGGAACGCGGGATTTCATGTTTCCCGATTTCTTTCGCGATCCGCGCCGACTCGGCGAGGGCCGCGCGGTCGGGCTCGGGCCGGCTTGTCGGGGATTGGGGGAGAATCTATAGTGCTATGAGGCTCGCGGGGCCCGGCGTCCCGGATCGCCCAAGGGTCGGGCGCGTTGCGACTTGGGGGCGGGGCGGCAGGATGGGAGAGGCGATGGAGCGAGGGGACGCCGCCACGCGCGTCGTGGTGCTGGGCTCGACCGGGTCGATCGGCCGCAGCGCCCTGGACGTGATCGCCGCCGGCGGCGCGCCGGGATTGCGGGCCCACGGCCTCAGCGCGCACTCCAGCTGGGAGCGGCTGGCCGAGCAGGCCCGATCGGCGTCCCCCAGGTTCGTCGCGCTCACCGACGACGGCCCGATCGCCGAGGTCCGATCGGCCCTGCGGGGGACCGGCGTCGAGGTCCTCTCCGGCCGCGACGGCGTGCTCAGGATGGTGACGGACGAGGCCACCGATCGCGTGCTCGACGCCATCGTCGGCGCCGCCGGGCTGGAGGGCGCCTGGGCGGCGCTCGAGGCCGGCAAGACGGTCGCCCTGGCGAACAAGGAGACGCTCGTCGTCGCCGGCCCGCTCGTCATGGACCTGGCCCGCCGAAGGGGCTCGACCCTCCTCCCGGTCGACAGCGAGCACTCGGCGATCTTCCAGGCCCTCAAGTCCGGCGGCACGCGCGAGGTCAAGCGCGTCGTCCTCACGTCGTCCGGCGGCCCCTTCCGCGGCAAGACCCGCGCGCAGCTCCGCGACGTCACCCCCGAGATGGCGCTGAAGCACCCGACCTGGAGCATGGGGCCGAAGATCACCATCGACTCGGCCACGCTGATGAACAAGGCGCTCGAGGTGATCGAGGCCCGCTGGCTGTTCGACCTGGACCCCGACCGGATCGAGGTCGTCATCCACCCGGAGAGCACGATCCACTCGATGGTCGAGTTCGTCGACGGCAGCGTGATCGCCCAGCTCTCCCCGCCGGACATGCGGCTCCCCATCCAGTATGCCCTGACCTACCCCGACCGCCACCCCTGCCCAGGGCCCCGGCTCGATTTGACGAGGCCGTCGGCGCTGCATTTCGAGCCCCCCGACCGCGAGACGTTCCCGGCGCTCGACCTGGCGTACGAGGTGATGCGCCGGGGGGGGACCGCCGGCGCGGCCCTGAACGCGGCCAACGAGGTCGCCGTGGGGCGGTTCCTGGCCGGCGAGATCGGCTTCCTGGACATCCCCCGCGCCTGCCGGGCGGCGCTCGACCATCACGAATACGACCCCCGCCCGACGCTCGACCTGCTGTGGAAGGTCGACGCGCGGGCACGCCTGGAGGCGCAGCGTTGGACACCCTGATCTGGCTCTTCAACATCGCCAAGGTCGCCCTCGGGCTCGGCTTCGTGATCTTCGTCCACGAGCTGGGGCACTTCCTGCTGGCGAAGTGGAACGGCGTGAAGGTGGAGAAGTTCTCCATCGGATTCGGCCGGACCATCTTCGGCTTCACCCGCGGCGAGACCGAGTACGTCCTGGCGGCGATCCCGCTGGGGGGCTTCGTCAAGATGCTGGGCGAGGGGGGCGAGGCCGGCGAGGGGCCGCCCGACCCCGAGGCCGCGAGCGACCCCCGGGCGTTCAACAACAAGTCCATCGGCGCGCGGATGGCCATCATCTCCGCGGGCGTGGTGATGAACCTGATCCTGGGGTTCGCCTGCTTCGCGTACATCTTCGGCCAGGAGCGCGAGGTCACCGCCGCGAAGGTCGGCTCGGTGCTCGCCGGCTCCCCCGCGTTCGAGGCGGGCCTGCGGCCCGGCGACGAGATCGTCGCCATCGACGGCCGGCGCGACGTCGGGTTCAAGGATCTCATGGTCGCGGTCAACCTGAGCAGCCGCGGCCAGGTGATCGAGTTCGGCGTCGATCGCCCCGGCGAGGATCGCGAGCTGACGATCCCCATCGAGCCCCGCCGCGAGGCGAGCGCCGACCGCCCCACCATCGGGGTCCGCCCGGCGTACTCGCTTGACGTCGGCGACGACCAGCCGACGCCCGGCGCGACCGAGCCGATCGCCCTCCCCTGGCCCGCCGACAAGCGGGCCGAGATCCTGACCATCGAGGCCGCCGCGCCGGCCGGCGAGAGCCCCGCGCCAGTGGCCTCGTACGAGGACTTCCGCCGCCTGTCGGCCCGCCATCGCGACAAGGCGATCGACCTGGTGCTCCGGCCGCGGACCTTCGCCGGCAAGGAGGTCCCGGGCCTGGACGGGACCGTGACCGCGACGGCCCCCCCCAGCCGGTTCGTCGACTTCGGCCTTCGCTTCGCCCCCGGCCCGATCACCGCGATCCGCAAGGGCTCGCCGGCCGACGCCGCCGGCTTCAAGCTCGGCGACGCGATCGTGAAGGTCGACGGCCGCGACGATCTCGACCCGATGCGGCTGCCGCTGGAGGTCTTCGACCGCGCCGGGGAGCCGACGACGTTCCACGTCCGCCGCGAGGGCTCCGACGAGCCGATCGAGCTGACCGCCACCCCCGACGACGCGCCGCCGAGCCAGCCGCTGCCGATGGAGGATCTGGAGATCCCCGGCCTGGGGCTCTACATGGCCGTCCCGACGACCGTCGCGACGGTCGTCCCCGACTCGCCCGCCGACAAGGCCGGGATCAAGCCGGGCGACGTGATCGAGTCGGTGACGATCCCGCCGGTCAAGGGCCGGGCGCGCGAGAACGACCCGTCGAAGGAGTTCTGGCTCCTCGGCCGCCCCCAGACGTTCGCCTTCGGCGAGAAGGCCGCCAGCTGGCCCGCGGCGTTCGACTTCCTCCAGACGCTCCCCCTCCAGGAGGTGACGTTCAAGGTCAAGGGTCGCGAGCAGTCGGTCGCGATCGCGCCGGCGCCCGTCGACGGCTGGTACACCGCCGAGCGCGGCCTGCGCTTCCTGGAGGCGCACAAGACCATGCCCCCGCTGGGGCCGGTCGACGCGCTGAAGGAGGGGCTGAACGAGACGATCGACAGCGTCGGGATGATGTACGCCTCGCTGCGGAGCCTGGCGACCGGGCGCGTGAGCACGAACCAGCTCGCCGGGCCGATCGGCATCGGGCCGATGGCCTACGCGGCGGCGAAGGCCGGCGTCAACGAGTTCCTGTACTTCCTGGCGTTCATCAGCATCAACCTGGCGGTCCTGAACTTCCTGCCGATCCCCCCGCTGGACGGCGGCCAGATGATGTTCCTGATCGCCGAGAAGGTGCGCGGCCGGCCGCTGCCGGAGTCGGCGCTGATCGCCGGGACGTACTTCGGCCTGCTGCTGGTGCTGGGCCTGATGGTCTTCGCGACATATCAGGACATCTACCGGCTGCTGTCGGGCTACTTCTTCTGATCCGAGCCGGGGGAGGCGAGCGGTGGCCGAATTCGGGGGACGCGTCGCGACCGAAACGGGGCTGGGGCTGGACGAGGCGCTGCGGCGGCTGGAGTCCGGCGAGGCGGCCGTCGACGTGGTGGGGACGAGTCCGGTCGACCTCGCCGCCGTCGTGGCCTTCGCCGCGCTGGGCGCCGAGGGCTCCGATGGCCCGCCGCTGGTCCGCCGCCCCCCCGAGCGGCCCCGGCTGGTCGCGGCCGTCTCCGAGGAGGCGCTCGCGGCCGTCGCCCCCCGCGCGCCCCGCCCGGCGCGGCTGGCTCTGCTGGCCGGGCTGCTCCAGGCGCTGGACGCCTGGGACGCCAGCCACGACGCGGCGCAGGAGGCCGAGGACCGGGGCGAGCGCGAATTCTCCGCCTACTGGCACGGCGTCGCCCATCGCCGCGAGCCCGACGCCGGCAACGCCTCGTACTGGTTCCGTCGCGTCGGCCGCCACCCGCTGTTCCCCGCGCTCGGCGAGGCGGCGCGATCCCTCGCCGGGCCGGAGGGCGCGATCCCGATCGGCTCCGGAGGTTGGGACCCCTTCGCCATGATCGACCTCTGCTCCCGCGCCGGGCGCGGGACCGACCGGGAACGGCTGGCGCGTCGGCTCCAGCGCCTGGAGATGGCGATGCTGCTGGAAGCGACGGCCGCGGCGCTGGGCTGAGGTCCGGGCCGATTGACTCGGCCCGCGCGGGGGTTTAGTATCCGGCTTGACCTTTCCCCCAGCGGTCGTAGAGATCCCGGAGCGTGCGAGACATGGCCCTCGAGAATCCCAGCGGCGGTTCGATCAAGAGCGTTTTGCAAGAGACCCGGATCTTCCCGCCCCCGCCCGAGTTCGCCAAGAACGCGCGCTTCAAGAGCCTCGACGAGTACCAGGCCGTCTGGGACCGCGCCAAGGAAGACCCCGAGGCCTTCTGGGCCGAGCAGGCCGAGTCGCTGTCCTGGTCCCGCAAGTGGGACAAGGTCCTCGACTGGCAAGAGCCGTTCGCCAAGTGGTTCGTCGGCGGCCAGATCAACGCGTCGTACAACTGCGTCGACCGCCACTGCGAGGGGCCGAACAAGAACAAGGCCGCGCTCATCTTCGAGGGCGAGCCCGGCGACCGTCGCGTGCTCCGCTACCAGGACCTCCAGCGCGAGGTGAGCAAGTTCGCCAACGTGCTGAAGGGGCTGGGCGTGAAGAAGGGCGACGTCGTCGCCGTCTACATGCCGATGATCCCCGAGCTGGTCGTGGCGGTGCTGGCCTGCGCCCGGATCGGCGCGCCGCACACGGTGGTCTTCGGCGGCTTCAGCTCCGAGGCCCTGGCGGGACGCATCAACGACAGCAAGGCCAAGGTGCTGGTGACGGCCGACGGCGGATGGCGGCGCGGCAAGATCGTCCCGCTGAAGGCCAACGCCGACGGCGCGGCGGCCGAGTGCCCGTCGCTGGAGTCGGTCGTCGTCCACAGGCGCACCGGCCATGACATCGACTGGACCGAGGGCCGCGACCACTGGTGGCACGACCTGGCCAAGAAGGCCTCGGCCGACTGCCCCCCCGAGCCGATGGACAGCGAGGACCCGCTGTTCATCCTCTACACGTCCGGATCGACCGGAAAGCCGAAGGGGATCCTCCACACCACCGGCGGCTACCTCCTGCAGTCCGCCCTGACGACGCGCTGGGTCTTCGACCTCAAGCCCGACGACACCTACTGGTGCACCGCCGACGTCGGCTGGGTCACGGGGCATTCGTACCTCGTCTACGGCCCTCTCGCCGAGGGCGCGACGTGCGTGATGTACGAGGGCGCCCCGAACTGGCCGGACGAGGCCCGCTTCTGGAAGATCATCGAGGATTACCGCGTCACGATCCTCTACACCGCCCCCACCGCCATCCGCGCGTTCATGAAGTGGGGCGAGCAGCACCCGAAGAAGCATGACCTCTCCAGCCTCCGCCTGCTGGGCTCGGTCGGCGAGCCGATCAACCCCGAGGCCTGGATGTGGTATCGCGACGTGATCGGCGGCGGGCGCTGCCCGATCGTCGACACGTGGTGGCAGACCGAGACCGGGGCGATCATGATCTCCCCCCTGCCCGGCGCCACGCCCACCATCCCCGGCTCGGCCACCCGGCCGCTGCCGGGCATCGTCCCGGCCGTCGTGACCAAGGACGGCAAGGAGGTCGGCGACAACGAGGGGGGCTTCCTGGTCATCACCAAGCCCTGGCCCGGGATGCTGCGGACGATCTTCGGCGATCCCGAGCGGTACAAGAACCAGTACTGGAACGACGTGCCGGGCGTCTACTTCTGCGGCGACGGCGCCCGCCGCGACGAGCACGGCAACTTCTGGATCCTCGGGCGCGTCGACGACGTGCTGAACGTCGCCGGCCACCGGCTCTCCACGATGGAGATCGAGAGCGCGCTGGTGAGCCACCCGGCCGTCGCCGAGGCCGCCGTCGTCGGCAAGCCCGACGACATCAAGGGCCAGGGCATCGCCTGCTTCGTCACGCTGGAGTCCAGCCAGAAGCCCAGCGACAGCCTCAAGGCGGCCCTCAAGGCGCACGTCGCCAAGGAGATCGGCGCCCTCGCCCGGCCCGACGACATCCACTTCACCGACTCGCTGCCCAAGACGCGCAGCGGCAAGATCATGCGGCGGCTGCTTCGCGACGTCGCCGCCGGCGTGGAGAGCACCGGCGACACCTCCACCCTGGAAGACGTCGGCGTCCTGGCCATGCTCCGCCAGCGCGAGCAGCAGGCGCAAGACGAGGAGTGAGCGCCGACCGCGTCGCCGCCGCCTGGCGCGATCTCGCCGGCCAATTGGGCCTGGCCGACGATCGCGCCGGGGCGATCGCCGCGTTCCTCGTCGCCGAATACTCGGGCCCGTCCCGATACTATCACGGCCTCGGCCACGTCGCGCGGATGCTCGACGAGGCCGAGGCCTTGCCGTTCGCCGACCGCGAAGCCGTCGAACTGGCCGTCCTGTTCCACGACGTGATCTACGACCCCGCTCGGCGTGACAACGAAGCTCGGAGCGCCGCGGCCCTGCGCGAGCGCCTGGGCGGATTCGTCGCGGCCCCCCTCCTCGACCATGCCGAGGCGATGATCCTCGCGACCCGCCGCCACGAGCCGACCGGCGACCCGGACGCCGACCTGTTCCTCGACCTGGACCTGGCGATCCTCGCCGCCGCCTGGCCCGATTACGCGCGCTACGCCGACGGCATCATGCGCGAGTACGCGCCGATCCACGGCGAGGCCACCTACCGCCGCGGACGCCTGGAGTCGTTCCTCGGACCGATGCTCGCCCGCGGCCGGGTCTTCCCGACCGACCGGTTCCGCCCTCGCGATCCCGTCGCGCTCGCCAACATGAGGCGGGAGGCGGATGCGCTCGACGCGGGGCCTACGACCCGTATTCCTTGAGCTTCCGGTAGAGCGTGCGCTCGCCGATGCCCAGCATCTTCGCGGCCTCCTCGCGGTTGCCGCCGGTGAGCTTGAGGGTCTCGGTGATGTAGTGGCGCTCGATGTCGTCCAGCGACTTGCCGACGAAAGCATCGACCCCCGCGTGGGCCTCGGTCGTCGCGCCGGCGGCACCGGATTGGAGATCCTCGGTCAGGTCGTCGACGTCGAGGACGCCGTCGAAGTCGATGACGACCATGCTCTCGATGACGTTCCGCAGCTCGCGGACGTTCCCCGGCCACGAGTAATGCCGCAGGATCTTCCGCGCAGCCGGGGTGATCGACTGGATCTTCTTATCGTGCGAGGCGGTGAATTCCTTGAGGAAGTGATCGATCAAGAGATCGATATCCTCGCGGCGCTCGCGCAGGGGGGGGAGGCGGATGCTGACCACCTTGAGGCGGTGGTAGAGGTCCTGCCGGAACGCGCCGGTGGAGATGGCCTCGGCCAGGTCGCGATTGGTGGCGGAGATGAGCCGGACGTTGACCTTGATCGGCTCGTTGGTCCCCACGCGGACGATCTCGCCGTTCTCCAGGGTCCGTAGGAGCTTGACCTGCGTCCCCATCGGGATGTCGCCGACCTCGTCCAGGAACAGCGTGCCGCCGTTGGCGTGCTCGAACCAGCCCTTGCGCTCGCGGTCGGCGCCGGTGAAGGCCCCCTTCACGTGGCCGAACAGCTCGCTCTCCAGGATGTTGTCCGAGAGCGCGGCGCAGTTCAGGGCGACGAACGGCTTGTAGCGTCGCGGGCTGTTGTTGTGCAGGGCCTTGGCGACCAGCTCCTTGCCGGTGCCGCTCTCGCCGGTGATGAGGACGGTGGCCGACGTGGGGGCGATCTGCCGCAGCCGGGCGACGACCGTGTGCATCGCGGGGGAGTTGCCGATGACCCCCTCGAAGCCGAACTTCTCGTTGAGCTGGCGTTGAAGCTCGATGTTGGAGCGGGCCAGGCGCTGGGACTGGGACGCCTTGTCCACGACCATGCGCAGCTCGCCGATGTCCAGCGGCTTGGTCAGGTACGTGGTGGCGCCGGCTTGCATGGCGGTGACGGCGGTCTTGATGGTGCCGTGGCCGGTGAGGATGACGACCTCGGCGTCGGGCAGCTCGCGCTTGGCCTTGGCGAGGATCTCCAGGCCGCCGACGCCGTCCATGATGAGGTCGCTGACGATGATGTCGAACGACTGCTCCTCGATGAGGCGCAGGCCCTCGCGCCCGCTGGTGGCGACGACGCACTCGTAGCCGACGCGCGCGAGGCTCTCGGCGACGGCCTCGGCGTGGGGCTCGTCGTCGTCGACGACCAGGACGCGGATCTGCTGGTCCATCGGTCCGCCTAGGCTCCGTGTCAGGCGGCCGGGAGGCGGATCGAGAACCGCGAGCCCCGGTTGGGGACGCTGTGGACCTCGATCGTGCCGCCGTGGGCCATGATGATGTTGCGGGTGGTGGGGAGGCCCAGGCCGGTCCCCCCCTTGCGCGTGGAGAAGAACGGGTCGAAGATCTTGGCGACGACGTCCTCGGGGATGCCGCGGCCGGTGTCGACGACGTCGAGGGCGACCTCGCCCCCCTCGCGGCGGGTGGTCAGGATCAGCTCGCCGCCGTCGGGCATGGCGTGCTCGGCGTTGAGCATGAGGTTGAGGACGGCCTGCTTGAAGGCGTCCGCGTCCAGCAGGACGCGCGGGAGGTCGGCCGCGAAGCAGGTGCGGACGACGACGCCGCGGGTGGACGCCTGGGGCTCGTAGAAGTCGCACAGCTCCTCGACGACCGCGTTGAGGTCGGTCGGGGCGATGCGGAGGTCCTGCAGGCGGGCGAACCGGAGGAAGTTCTCCAGGATGTCCTGGAGCCGCCGGGCCTCGTGCTTGAGGCGCTGGATCCGGGCTCCGGCGCGGCGCTCGCGGGGGGTCTCGGGCTCGTGGAAGTCCTCGGCGAGGAGGTCCAGGTTGAGCGTGAGGGTGGACAGCGGGTTGCGGATCTCGTGGGCCAGGCCGCCGGCGAGCTGGGCGATCTGGGCGTTCTGCTCGCGGAGGCGGCGGGCCACTTCGGGCTCGGACGCGAGGTCGACGAGCGGGGCGACGGCGGTCGAATCGAGGGCGGTACCGGCGATGGGATGGGCCATGATCGGTTGCGCCGGGGGCTGGATACGCGGGACGCGGGCGGCCCCGCGAGGGCCGGGATGCCGATCCTCGCGGGGCCGATGGACGGGGATTGTGTCGGGCTCAGCGCGGGCCGCGGGGCCCGCGATCGCCGCCGCCGCCGTAGCCACCGCCGCCGCCACGGCTGCCGCCGCGGTCGCCGCCGCCGTCGCGTCGCGGGGGGGGAGGGCCGCCGGCGCCGCGCTCGGGGGTGCCGGCGGGGCGGGCCCGGCCGGCGAACTCGTCGGGCAGCTCGCGCTCGGCCAGGGCGGCCTTGCGTGAGAGCTTGACGCGGTCCTGCTCGTCGACGGCGATGACCTTGACGAGCATCGTGTCGCCGACGTGGCAGAGGTCGGAGACGGCGGCGACGTAGCCCGAGGAGAGCTCGGTGACGTGGACCAGGCCGTCCTTGCCGGGGAGGATCTCGACGAAGGCGCCGAACTCCTTGATGGAGGTGACGCGGCCCTCGTAGATGCGGCCGACCTGGACCCCCTCGGTCATGGCGAGGATCTTGTCGCGGGCGGCCTCGGCCCCGGCGGCCTCGGTGGAGGCCAGGGTGACGACGCCGCTGTCGTCGATGTCGATCTTCGCGCCGGTCTCGTCCTGGAGGCGGCGGATGGTCTTGCCGCCGGGGCCGATGAGCAGGCCGATCTTGTCCGGGTTGATCTGGATCTGGATCAGCCGCGGGGCGTTGGTGGAGATCTCCTCGCGGGGCCGCTTGATGGAGCGGAGCATGGCGCGGAGGATTTCCAGGCGGGCCTCGTGGGCCTGCTCCAGCGTCTCGCGGACGATCTCCTCGCTGATGCCGAGGTTCTTCAGGTCGAGCTGGATGCCGGTGACGCCGCGCTGGGTGCCGGCGACCTTGAAGTCCATGTCGCCGTAGTGGTCTTCCTCGCCGATGATGTCGGTCAGGAGGACGTGGCGGCCGGACTGGTCATCCTGGACAAGGCCGATCGAGATGCCGCCGACGGGGTCGCTGATGGGGACGCCGGCGTCCATGAGGCTGAGGGTGGCGCCGCAGACCGAGGCCATCGAGCTGGAGCCGTTGGACTCCAGGATGTCGGAGACGACGCGGATGGTGTACGGGAACTTGCCGGGCGCCGGCAGGATGGAGGCGACGGAGCGCTCCGCCAGGGCGCCGTGGCCGATCTCGCGGCGTCCGGGGCCGCGGATCATGCGGATCTCGCCCACGGCGAACGGCGGCATGTTGTAGTCCAGCATGAACTTCTTGCTGTACTCCTCCATGATGCCGTCGACCCGCTGCTCGTCGGCGCCGGTCCCGAGGACCGTGGTGACGAGGGCCTGGGTCTCGCCGCGCTGGAAGATGGCCGAGCCGTGGGCGCGGGGGAGTACGCCGACCTCGCACTTGATGGCGCGGAGGTCGCGGGGGCCGCGGCCGTCCGGGCGCTTGCCGGAGAGGATCAGGTCGCGGACGACGACCTCCTCGACGGCGTGGAAGACGGTCTTGAGCCGGTCCTTGGTGACGGGGACCGGGGTGTGCGCGTCCTCGCCGGGGCCGCCGGGGGGGACGGCGGCGGGCTCGCCGTCGGCGGGGATCAGGTCGGCGATCGCCGCCTCCAGGATCTCCTTGGTGGCGGCGTTGCGCTCCTGCTTCATGACGATCTGCTTGACCTCGCGGAGGCGATGGCCATAGCGTTCGAGGAGCAGGGCCTTGAGGCCGTCGGGCGGGGCGGGCCGGTGCTCGGGGCGATCGTGCCCGGCGGCTTCCAGCAGGTCGTACTGGAGCGCGATCAGCTCCTGGTTGATCCGGTGGGCCTCGATGATGGCGTCGCCCATCTCGGACTCGGGCAGCTCCTCGCCGAAGCCCTCGATCATGACGATGGCGTTGGCGGTGCTGGCGACGATGAGGTCGAGGTCGCTCTGGGCGACTTCCTCGGCGGTGGGGAACGGCACGAGCTGGCCGTCGACCCGGGCGAGCCGCACGGCGCCGATGGGGCCGAGGAACGGGGCCTTCGCCAGCATGAGCGCGGCGGAGGCGCCGACGATCGAGATGACGTCGGGGTCGTTCACGCGGTCGGCGGAGATCGGGCCGGCCTGGATCTGGACCTCTTCGCGGTACCAGTCGGGGAAGAGGGGCCGGATCGGGCGGTCGATCAGGCGGGCGGTGAGGATTTCCTTGGTGCTGGGCCGGCCTTCACGCTTGATGAAGCCGCCGGGGAACTTGCCCGCGGCGTAGACCTTCTCGCGGTAGTCGACGGTCAGCGGGAAGAAGTCGAGGCCCTCGCGGCCCCCGCCGGCCATGGCGGTGACCAGCGACATGGTGTCGCCGATCCGGACGACGACCGCGCCGCCGGCCTGCTTGGCGAATCGGCCGGTCTCGAGGCTGATCGTGCGACCGCCGACGACGCGCTCGACGACCTTGCGGTTGAAAGGCGAAGTTGACATGCAAATTACTCTGGATGGGAGGCGGAGTCTTGGGATGCGTGGCGATGGGCGGATGGATCTCGGGCGAGGCCGCGCGGGGGGGCTCCCCTGGAGGGGGCGCCGAGGGGCCGCCCGCGCGACGAGCGCCGTCGGGGCGGTCCGGATGCGAAGAAGGCCGGACCGAGAGGCCCGGCCCGTTCGCGATCGGCTCGGTGGGCCGATCGCGGGGATCGGCGCGGCTTCGGTTCCGGGGGGTCGGCTCGCCGGTGGGCCGGCGGGCGCGGGGGCCCGCTTACTTGCGGATGCCCAGGCGGCCGATGACCTCGAGATACTTCTTCCGGTCGTGGAGCCGCAGGTACTTGAGCAGGCCCGACCGCTTGGAAACCATCATCAGCAGCCCGCGGCGGCTGGCGTGGTCCTTGCTGTGGGTCTTGAAATGATCGGTGAGGTCGTTGATACGGGCGGTCAGGAGGGCGATCTGCACCTCCGGAGAGCCCGTGTCGTGCTCGGCCCGGCTGAAGGACCCGATCAGTTCCTGCTTCTTCTCCTTCGTGATCGCCATCGCTCGCCCCAATACTCCGGCCTTCGCGGTGGAAGCCGTTCTAGTGATACCCTCTGCACTTCAAGTGAACCAGGATAGGCGAATCGGCGTCCGATTACAATCCCATCCCCCTCGTTTCGCCCCCCCCGCCGCCGGGCCGCCGCGCGCCGCCGCCACGACCGCCAGGATCAGCGCCGGTTCTCGCGGATGGCCTCGCCCGGGGGGCCCCAGGTGAACGCGTGGAACGCGGTCCGCCAGCGCGCCTGGATCCCCAATCTCGACGGCCCCACCGCGGGGATCGAGGCCAGGACGATCAGGACGGCGCCGCCGATCCACGCACGCCTCAGGGCACCGGCCCTCGGGGTCGTGGCGTGATCGTCGGAGGGGACGCGCGGCCCCGGACGGATCAGGCTCACCAGGGCGATCGCGCCGCCGAGGGCGGTGATCGCCAGGCCGGGGAGGAAGCCGGCCGGCGAGTACCGGAAGACGACACGGTGCTCGCCGGGCCCCACGAGGACCGCGCGGAACGCGACATAGGCCGGATGGATGGTCGCCGGCTCGCCGTCCACGGTGGCGGTCCAGCCGGGGTCGAAGGTGTCGGCGAGCACGAGGTAGGCGGGAACCTCGGCGTTCACCGCCACGACGACCTCCTCGGGCGCGTCGACCACGATCGTCGCGGAGCCGGCTGCCTCGGCGTCGGGACCGAGCGGGCGGCCCGGATCCTCGACGATCAGCCGGTTCTTGAGGTCGGGCCCCAGCCGGTCGATGGCGGCGATGGCCTCGGCGCGGTCGTCGGCGTACAGAGGGCGGCCTTCCAGCCGGGCGCGCGGTCGGGCGTCGGGGTTGGCGTGGAGGAACGCCTCGCCGACGCGCTCGTTGGGGGTGAAAGTATCCCGCCCGGCGCGGCCGGCGAGGATGTGGCTGACCGAATCGATGTCGAACCGCCCGGCGCGGTACTTCGCGTGGTCGGTGTAGTCGAGGCTCCGCTGGGAGATCATCGGCGTGATCCCCTTCGACCCCGCCAGGCCCCACGCCGCCGGGAGGCTCCAATCGAGCGCGTCGCGGGCGGGCATGAAGTCGATCGGCTCGGAGGCGTAGCCGGGCTCGCCGGAGCCGCGGTCGCCCATCCCGAAGACGCGGACGAAGGTGGGATCGGCCTTCAGCCGCCTCGCGCTCTCGGGGGGTTCGGTCCAGTAGGACGGCGGGACCGTCACCACGTCGACGGCGTGGGCCGACAGCAGGTCGACGATGACCAGGACTGGCAAGATCGAGGCCAGCGCCGCGCGGCGACGGGCCGAGGCCGACGACGCGGCGGCGCGGGCGATCGCCAGCCCGCCGACCACCAGCGAGGCGTTGCGGATCACGGCGGTCGCCACCTCGCGCGTCAGCCATCGCGAGCGGTCCTGGAGGTAGGCGTTGGTCGTCGGCCGGGCGTCGGTCCAGATCGGGTGGTAGGCGTAGGCGAGGATCGGCAGCGAGACCACGACCAATGCCAGCACCAGGCCCGTCGCCCCCTTGAGGCTCACCGCGCCGGGGCGTCGCAGCCGTTCCGCCCCCACGGCGGCCAGGCCGGCCACCCCCAGCGAGACCAGCAGGTGCAGCCGCGCGGGCTCGCGCGAGCTGCCGGCCACCGGGATGCGGTTGGCGTAATCGAACAGGAAGGTGAACCGGCCGAGCATCAGCAGCGCGCCGGTGATCGTCAGGATGACCAGGCCCGTCGTCCAGCGATCGCGCGCCCCCGGGCCCGACGCCCCCACGATCGCCAGGCCCAGCGCGAGCAGGCCGAGGTAGGCGTTCGTCTCGTGGTAGGGGTAGTAGCCGTCCATCCAGTCGGTGTCGCGGGCGCGGGTGCCGTAGGCCTCGCGCATGACGAGGGTCGGCAGCAGCTCGGGGCTCCACGAGCCGTACACGAGTTCCTCGTAGCTCAGCCCGCCGGCCCGGGGGGAGCGGTCGAGCAGCTCCTTCGACGGCATCCACTGCACGGCGGAGATCAAGACGCCCAGCGCCAGGAGGCCGAACGTCCGGGTCAGCACGGAGCGGGCCTCGGCCCTCGTGGCCGACGTGCAGGCGCGGTGGAGGGCGACGATCCCGACGATGCCCGAGGTCAGGATGAAGTCCTGGAGGTGGCCGGCGAAGACCGCCCAGGCCAGCGCGAACCCGCCCAGCGCGGCGCCCCGCCATCGGCCGGCGCCCCACGACCATTCGAGCGCCCAGACGACGAACGGCACGCTCGCCAGGGCGTTGATCATGCTGGTGTGGTAGAGGTGGGCCCAGGTGAACCCGCCGAAGCCGAAGACCACGCCCCCCGCCAGCGCCCCGACCGGGCCGACGTGGCGTCGCAGCCAGCCATGCGTCCCCGCCCCCGCCAGCCAAATCGACAGGACGGTGTCGAGGTTGATCGCCTTCCAGGTCTCCATCCAGGGATAGAGCAGGTATTTCAGCGGGTGGAGATAGCCCGCCTGGCTCTCGCTGAACAGGGGCATCCCGTTATAGAGGAGGGGGCACCAGCGCGAGAACCGACCTGCCTTGAGCTCCTCGGCGAAGAAGTGGCGGTAGGGGTAGTTGATCTCGGTGATGTCGAAGTAGAAGAACGCCCCGCGCAGGAAGACGGCCTCGCGGAAGACCCAGCAGACGGCGACCGTCCACGCGGCCAGCGCGACGAGGTCGCCGACGCCCCATCCCGGGGGCTGGAACCAACTCGACCGGGCCTCGTCGGCCGTCTCTTCCGGGTGCGGCACGGAGCGTCCTCGCTGCGAATCAGTCGACGTTCACCGGGGGGGCGACGGGCCACGTCGCGATCGTCGTCCCGCGCCCTCGGAACAGCACCTCGCCGCCGGCCTCGAGCGCCTCTCGCAGGAAGTGTTGGTCCTGGAGCGTCGGCCGGGCGATCAGGATCGTCGGCCGCCCGCCGGGGAGGTCGCGCGACCACTCGGGGTATCGATCCGGGTAGATCGGGTATGGCGTGCCGCGGACCGGGCGATCGGCCAGGAACGCCAGGCGGTAGACGTCCCAGTAGCCGGCGGTGAAGGCGCCGACCTCGGGATGCTCGTCCAGCCATCGGAGCGCCGGGTCGTCGACCGGGCGGCGGACGACGGAGCCTCGCTCGTCGACCCACCCCAGACGACGATACCACGCCAGCGAGTCCGCCGCGAACGCCAGCGCGAACGCCGTCGCGATCCCGGCCGCCGCCAGCTTCCCCCCGGCCCCTCGCGCGGCCAGCGCGTCCATGACCATCCCGAACCCCAACGCCCCCGGGATCAGCCACAGGACCAGGTAGCGCTGATTGTCGGCGTCGAAGATGTTCCGGTTGACCACGAACCCCGCGAGGATCGCCGCCGACGAGACCAACAGGCCCAGGGCGATCGCGCGTTCGACGGGCGTTCGGGGGTCGTCCGACGGGGAGGCTCGCCGGACGACCCGCCATTTGAGCGCCGTGAACGAGGCGGCGAACATCAGCAGCCCCAGGGCCGTGGTCGCGATCGCGATCGCGCCGGCGTCGCCGCGGCCGGGCCGCGTGAGAGGGGACCCGCCGCCGATCAACTCCGGGTCGGGGTCGGCCTCCAGGCCCGGCAGGCGATGCCCCGCCACGATGCGCGGAAGGCAGTCCAGGAAGAGGATCCGGGCGTGATCCCGGAGTAGCTCCGGGTCGAGGCTCCACGCGAACTGGCCGCCGTACGCGTCGTAGGGTTCGAGCCATCGGCCGATCGGCTTGGGGGCCTGGCCGATCGCGAAGCCCGCCGCGAGCGCCAACATAAAGCCCAGCGCCGAGCGGCGCGTCCAGGCCCCGCGCGTGGCGACGGCGAGGACCAGCCCCGCCGTGGCCATGCCGACGATCGTCATCAGGAACATGGAGTCGTGCCACATCCCGAGGCCGAGCCAGAGGCCCAGAAGCGCCCCCCCGCCCTTCCCCCCGCGCCTGGCGAACCAAGCGAACATCGCCCACGCCCAGGCGCTCCAGGCCGCGGCCAGCATGTGGCCGCCGGTGACGCGGCCGGTCAGCCAGATCGTCCCTGTCGACGCGAACGCCAGCGGCACGAGGGACCACGCCGCGACCTTCGGCCCGCGACACGCCCAGGCCGTCGCGAACACGCCGCAGATCAGCAACAGATACGCGACCGTCCCGCCGGAGGCCAGCGTCTCGGGCGTCACCCCCCAGACCTTTGCCTGCGGATAGCTCAGCAGCACCGCGCCGGTCCCCATGTAGGGCGTGCCGGGGTACTGCCAGCGCCAGCGGCCGTCGACGGCCTCTCGCAGCGTCATGCCGTCGACGGCCAGGTCGCTGTCGAGGTGCGTCGGCGCGTTGACGATCAGCGGCGCGCGGACGAACGCGCTCCACGCCAGGGCGAGCGACAGCGCGAGCAAGGCGACGGCGGCGGCGCGTTTCAAGGGAAGATGTCCGACACGAGGCAGCGGAAGCCGGGGAGTTCCGGCTGATCGTCGATCGCGTCGCCGTCGTCGAAGACGGCGGGGGGCGTGCGGGAGTCGCGGAAGACGGCCACCGAGCGCGTTTGGGGATAGACGAGCCAGACCGCCAGGCTCCCGGCGGCCAGGTACTCGACGACCTTCTCCAGCAGCTCGATCTTGCTGTTGCTGGGCGAGACGACCTCGATCGCCACGTCCGGCGCGACCGTCAGCAAGTTCGGCCCCAGCTTCGTCCGGGGATGGCGGGCCTCGCTGTAAAAGCAGACGTCCGGTGCCCGGACTGTGTCGGGGTTGCGCCGGGTCTGGACCGCTGTGTCATTGGAAAGGCTGTAGCCGTAGCCCGACTCCCGCTCGTAGACGAAGAAGAGGCCGGCCAGGCGGGAGCAAGCATAGCCATGGTCGGAGTACGGCGGCGACAATTCCACGATCTCCCCTCGGACGAGTTCGAATCGGCCGTCACCCAGTTTGGCCTTCATGAACTCATCGGCGGTCATCAGGCGTGCGGCGGGAGCCACGGCCATAGCGGGCCTCCTGGGCGGATCGGGTTCAGTCCTCGAAGATTTCCGCGGCCATGCAGCGGAATCCGGGGAGTTCGGGCTGGTCGTCGATCGCGTCGCCCTCGGCGAGGGTCGTCGGGTCGGCGCCGTCGCGGTGGATGGCGACTGTTCGGTCGTCGGGCCGGACGACCCAGACGGCTAGCGCGCCGGCCGCCAGGTACTCCTCGACCTTCTCCTGGACCTCGGCGCGGCGGTCGTTGGGGGAGACGACCTCCACGACGACGTCCGGCGCGACGGGCGGCAGCTTCACCGGCGCCCCGGGGGAGGAGCGTCGCGCCTCCCTCGGCCAGCGGGCGTAGCTGAAGTACTGGACGTCGGGGCCCCGCAAGGTGTCCGGGCCGCGACGGGTCCGGACCGCGCCCTCCCCGGCGGCGCGGCCGTGACCCGTCCGTTGTCCATAATTCCCGAGGAGGAGCGTGATATTCGCGCAGGCCGCGGCGTGCGGATAGAAAGGCGGCGACAAGCGGACGACCTCCCCTCGGACGAGTTCGAAGCGGCCTTCGCCCAGGTCGGCGTTCATGAACTCCTCGGCCGTCATCAGCCGGGGGCGCGAGGCTGTGGACATCGGGGCCTCCTCTCGGGTCGGGGAGCGTCGCGTCGCTTCTCGTCGGGTCAGACCGCGCCGGCCATGGCCTCGAGCTGGACGACGGAGCGGGTCTGCTCCTTGGCGAGGTAGTCGCGGCCGTACTTGATGTGGATGTGGTCCCAGGGGAGGAACTCCTCGATGGGCCGCTCGCGCTCGCGGTACGAGGCGACGTCGATCCCCATCTCCTCGAAGGTCTCCCACCACAGCCGGGGCTGGAAGTACTCGGTCCAGGCGTCGAGCCGGGCACCGCGACGCCAGGCCTCCTCCATCGCCAGGCCGACGCGGCGGTCGCCCCGGGTGAGGATCCCTTCCAGCATGCTGCGGTCGATGTCGTGGACCTTCACCGTGACCGACCGCAGGCGGACCCGCGACCTCAGGTACTTGTGGGCCCACTGGAAGTATTCGCGGGGCCTCATCCCGTTCCACTGGTAGGGGGTGTGGGGCTTGGGGACGAAGTTGGAGACGCTGGCGGTCACGTCGGCGTAGCGGCCGGTGACCTCCTTGCCGATGCGGGCGATGGTCTCGGCCATCTCGATGATGCCGTCGAGGTCCGCGGGGCGCTCGCCGGGGAGGCCGCACATGAAGTAGAGCTTGACCTTGCGCCAGCCGCGCCGGAACGCCTCGGCGGCGCCGTCGTACAGGTCCTTGTTGTCGATCGGCTTGCGGATCTGGGTCCGCATGTCGTCGCGGGCGACCTCCGGCGCGAGGGTCAGGCCGCTGCGCCGGCCTTCCTGCAAGAGCGCGGGGATCTTCTTGAGGGTCTCGGTGATCCGCAGGCTGGGGAGCGAGATCTTCACCCCCAGCGGCGTGAAGACCTCGGACATGCGGGTGACGAGGTGCTCGAATTCTGGGTAATCGCTGGAGGAGAGCGAGAGCAGGCTGATCTCGTCGTAGCCGGTGTTGCGGTACGTCTCCAGCGCGGCCTCGACGATCGTCTCGACCTTGCGATACCGCAGGGGTCGCTTGATGACCGTGCTCTGGCAGAATCGGCACTGCCAGGGGCAGCCGCGCATGATCTCGATGGCGATGCGGTCGTGGGCCGTGTCGATGAACGGGACGACGGGCTTGGTCGGCAGCGGGATGCCGTCCAGATCCTGGATCACGCAGGGCTTGATCGCGGCCGGCACGTCGTCGCGGGTCGGCCGGATCGAGGCGATCGTCCCGTCGTCGTTGTACGCGGGCTCGTAGAACCGGGGAACGTAGGCCCAGTTCACGGAGGCGGCGATCCGGGCGAGCTTCTCCTCGCGCGTCAGCCCGGATCCCTTCATCGCTCGCCACTGGTCGCAGACGTGCGGCAGGCTGGGCTCGCCGTCCCCCATGACGAACAGGTCGATGAACGGGGCGAGCACTTCCGGGTTCTGGCCGGTCGGGCCGCCGGCGATGACGAGCGGGTCGTCGTCCGAGCGGTCCTCGGCGCGGAGGGGGATCCGGCCCATGTCCAGGATGGTCAGGACGTTGGTGTAGGAGACCTCGTACTGGAGCGAGAAGCCGACCACGTCGAACTCGCTCAGCGGCGTGAAGGTCTCCAGCGAGTACAGCGGCAGGTCCTCGGCCCGCATCGCGGCCTCGAAGTCCGGCAGCGGGGCGAAGACGCGTTCGGCGGCCCAGCCGTGCAGGTTCATCAGGTTGTAGAGCATGTGGAAGCCGTGATGGCTCATGCCCAGCGAGTAGGTGTCCGGGAAGGCCAGGCAGAGCGTGCCGGCGACCTGGGAGTGGTCCTTCACGACGACGTTCAGCTCGCCGCCGACGTACTGGGCGGGCGTCCGGACCTTCGACAGCACCCGGGCGACCACGGCGTCCTTCAATTCCTGATTCAGCATCATTCCCCCCGTGGGTCGTTCGAACAAGCCGGGATTGGTCGGTCGCGCGGCGTGGGCGTGAGGTTCGGGCCGATCGCGAGCCGGGGCGTGGCATGGCGTGGGCCCGTCGGCCTCGCCCCGAGGACGGGTCATGACCTGAATTCTAGCGGAGACGGCCGTCGGAAGGCCAGCCGGCCCGGCGCGTCCGGGGTCCTCGCGACTATAATTACGCGGGACGCAACAGGACCCCGAACGTCGAGAACCCTTCGCCATGGACCGCCCGAGAGTCGCGCTTACGATGGGGGACGTCGCCGGCGTCGGCCCCGAGCTGATCGCCGCCGCCTGGGGACGCCCCGAGCTTCACGCTCTTTGCGCGCCCATGGTCGTCGGGAGCGTCGAGGTCCTCCGGCGCGCCATGGCGCTCCGTTCCGACGACGGGTCGCCTTCGATCCGGCCGATCGCCTCTCCCGAGGAGGCCGACCCGTCCCCCGGCCTGATCCCATGCCTCGAACCGCCGAACGCGGCCGATGTCTCGGCCGTGGAGCCCCGGACGGTGGACGCCCACGCCGGCCGCGCGGCCCACGACTACCTCGTCCACGCGATCGACATGGCCCTCGCCGAAAGGGTGGACGCCATCGCGACCCTGCCTCTTAATAAGGAGGCGTTAAGGCTTGGCGGCGTGCCGCATCCGGGACACACCGAGATCCTGGCGGAGCGATGCGGGACGCCCGATCACGCCATGATGCTCTACCTGCCGACCGCCCGGCACAAGGACGACCCGCGCAAGCGGCAGGGGCTGGGGGTGGTCCACGTCACGCTGCACATGGCCTTGCGCGACGTCTTCGCGGCGATCACGGTTGAATCCGTCGCGGCCAAGATCCGCCTGGCGGACCGCGCGCTCCGGCCGCTGACCGCCGGCCGACGGCCGCGCATCGCGGTGGCGTCGCTCAACCCCCATGCCGGCGAGCACGGGCTGTTCGGCGACGAGGAGATCACGACCATCGGCCCCGCCGTCGACCTGACCCGGGCCGAGGGGTTCCACGTCTCCGGTCCGTTCCCCAACGACACGCTGTTCCGAGACGCCCTGACGGGGACCTACGACGCGGTCGTCGCCATGTACCACGACCAGGGGCACATCGCGCTGAAAACCGTCGGCTTCTGGGAGGGGGTCAACGTGACGCTCGGCCTGCCGATCGTCCGGACGAGCGTCGCCCACGGCACGGCGTTCGACATCGCCTGGGGGGCGATCGCCGACCCGTCGAGCCTCCTGCAAGCCGTGCGCGTCGCCGCCCTGATGGTCGACCGGAACCGGGGCCGGGGACCCGCCTCGTCAGAGGGCTAGCCTGAGCAGGACGGCGGTTAACACGCCGAACGGGATAGCCGCGACCATACCGACCAGGATGGCCCGCGCCCAATCGGGCTGGACGCGGAACCAGGCGAGCGGGCCCGGCTTGACGCCCCTGTCGAGGTAATACTCCTCGCGGAGCACCTTGCGACGCCAGATGGCCCCGGCGCAGGCGTCGACGACGGCTCGAAGCCACGCGGCCCCTCGCCGACCCGCCGCCGATAAGACTCGTCGAGACCGTCCGTACGCGCCCCGGGCCACCCAGTAGAGGTTGGGACCGGCCATCAGCCCGTTGCGAAGGACGCCCAGCAACCGCTCCCTCCGCGCCCGAGCGGCTTCGAGGCGCATCCGCTCGGCCTCCTCCTTGCGTCGTCGGACCTCCAGCGGGTCGACGGCGGCCTCCAGCACGACGAAGTATGGATGCGATGTTGGGCCGAAGCGCATGGGCGGCGGCGCGTCCAATGAGAGCGTCGTGGCGAAATCGCCGTATCCCATCGCGAGCCTGACCGAGACGTCGTAAAGGGCCAGCACCCGCGAAAGGTCCTGGACGCGGCGGTGCATCTGGTACAGGTCGAGTGGCCGAGTCAGCCACGCGAGCGCGACGACGAGCCCCGCGGCCCCGGGGAGGAAAAAAGCCGTGAGGGACGCGATGACGGCGGGCGACGGCTCCCCCGGCCCGACATGCTGGGCCAAGGCCACGCTGAAACCGCAGCCCAAGGCCAGCGCCGACGCGGCGAGGAGCATGAAGACGATGCTGCCGACCGTGGTGGTCCTCAGGAACTCGCCCCGGGAGATCTTCGGGCATCGGTGGACGACGTTGAGCACGTCGAGCCACATCGCCCGCGTGATCCCCAGGTGGGCCAGGACCGGGTGGACGTGGAGCCGGAACCGACGGTCGACCGCGCGGACATGGAGGTGGGCTCGCATGTGATGAGGGAGATTGATGTCGTAGAGCGGGGCCGGAGTTCCGCCGCTACCGCCGTCTCCTCCCCCCTCGCTCCCCCCCATCGTCGACCAGACGCGCGCCGGGGGGGCGGCGGCGAGGCGACGGCGGTAGGCGGCCTTCGCGTCCTCGAACCGCGCGGCGTGGACGGCGAGCGGGCGGCCGTAGCTCGGGTCGTGGTGAATATAGCCGCCGGCGACCCGCCCGCAGAACGCGACGTAGGCCCGACTGTCGAGGATGTGCCGGTGCCAGATCTCGTCCACCAGCCGGCTCGGCGTGATGGGGCCCTCGCCGAGGAGGAGGAGTCGGAGGAAACGCCCGTACTCGCGGGCCGCGAGGTCGGGATCCTCGTCGATCAGCCGGGCGGCCTCCCCGGCCCAGGGGTCCGTCGAGGAGGGCCCGCTCGCGAGCGCCCGCCGGGTCAGGGCGACGAGCCGCGAGAAGTCCTCGGCCTCCAGCGCGTTCAGATCCGGGGTCGCGTGGGGGGCCGGGCGGAACAGCTCGACCCGGGCGTCGACGAGGCTTCGGTTGTCGCCCGAGGGCCCCGGCCGGTGGAGATACCCCCCCGCCAGCGCGAGGCAGTGCCCGACATAGGCCCGCGTGTCGAGCATGTGCCGATCCCACGCGCGGACGACCATCGGCGACGGGGGCGACGGCACCCGACCCAGGGCGGCCGTCGCGCGGAAGAACGGCTCATACTCGGCGATGGCGAAGGACGCCGACTCGCGGTCGGCGAATCCATCCTCGACGATCATCCGTTCGATGGCCCGGTCGAGCCCGAGCGATCCGGCGTGGGGCGTGGCGCGAGTGGCGATCATGGTCTTCACCGACGACCGGGCCGACTGGGGCGCGAGAGGTGAAGGCCATGATATCGAGAGATGAATCAACCCTCAATATGAGGGCCACGGCTCAGCCCGCCCGGAAGCCGGTGCGGGGGCGCCTGGGGGGCGTGGGCTCCTCGTCGTCGGGGGCCGGGCCTTCTCCGGGGGGCGTGGGCTCGGGGCCGGGCATGCCGGGGAGTTCCTCGATGATGGTCGGCTGGCGGAACTGGAGGCCGCCGGACGCCTGGAGGTCCAGCAGGTCGTCCAGGGCGTCCTGGATGTCGTGGATCTCGCGGTGCATGTCGGTCAACTCGGCCCAGATCCGGTCGAGCGGGTCGTCCGAGCCTTCCTTGTCCGTCAGCACCAGGAGGTTGTCCTCCGGGACGAGCCGAT
This sequence comes from Paludisphaera sp., assembly GCF_037189885.1. Taxonomy (NCBI): domain Bacteria; kingdom Pseudomonadati; phylum Planctomycetota; class Planctomycetia; order Isosphaerales; family Isosphaeraceae; genus Paludisphaera; species Paludisphaera sp. Next base: position 4,075 of record NZ_JBBCIR010000014.1, on the reverse strand, counting down.
ACGTCATCTCCACCTGGTCCAGCAGGAGCTTCAGGCCGGTCTGGAGGCGGGCGGACTTCAGGCCCAGTTCGACCGTGTCGTCCTTCTTGACGTCCAGCCGCTCCAGCGCGGCGATGTCCAGGACCACTTCCCCGCCGAGGTCGGCGGAGAGCCTGCGGGCCACCTCCTCAAGCGTCGTCGGCCGGGCGAAGTCGAAGGAGTAAGGCCGCAAGAGAGCGTCCTGGAGCGAGGGCCCGTCTCCCCTCGGGGCCGGGGCCGGGGCCGCCGTGGCCGGCGCTGCGGGGAGGGGCTCCTGCGTCGCCTTGCGGGCGTGCAGCGGGATTCGCGAGGCGGCCAGCAGGCCGATCACCAGCCCCACCAGGGCGAAAAGCGCGTTGCGTGACCTCATCGCTCGACCCTTCCCATTCGGCCGCGAGGACTTCCGCGCCAGGGGCGCCCGGGCGCGACGCGGACGATTGTAACCGCCGCGGTCGGATCAGTCGACGACTCCTCGCGCCACCGCCGCGTCGACCTCGGCGGGCTTCGGGAAGCCGAACCGCGGCAGGTCGAGCACCAACGCCGAGGCGGCCGACGCCCTCGTCATCGCCTCGCGGATCAGCCCGACCTCCGCGGCGCAGGATTCCGGCCGCCAGCCTCGATCCAGGAGGGTCATGAGGAAGGTCGACGCGAACGCCTCGCCCGCGCGATTGGTGTCGCGTGGAGGGCGAGAGCGGGGGAAGGCCGGGACCTTGACCGTCCTGGCCGCGCCTTCCGGGTCGGTGAACCGCGCCTCGGCCCCCGCCGCGCCGTCGGTCACCACCAGGATCGACAGCCGCGCGGCCACTTCGTCGCGATCGGCCGTCATCTCCCATTCGCCGCGGTTGCAGCACATCACGTCCACCGGCGCGATCAGCCGGAGGATCGGAAGCTCGCGGTCCAGCGCGTTCCGCGTCGCCGGGGCGAAGACACGCAGCCGCGTTCCGGGGGCCTTCAGCAGATCCGCCGCCAGCCGATTCGGCAGGCCGGCGACGATCCGGACGTCGCGCGGTTGGGCCAGGTGCGGCGCGAAGTCGTCGAACGTGAGCGATTCGGACCCGTCGCGGAAGCCGATGGCCAGCTTGTCGCCGAAGGGGCCGCTGGTGACGAGGAGCGTCCAGTCGGCCGGGCTGTCGCGACGGACGACGCGGGCCTCGATCCCCTCTCGCCGCAGGAGGCCCTGGACGGTCCCGCCGATCGGATCGCCCGTGGCGCCCAGGATCGTGACGAGTTCGCCGCCGGTCGCCGCGGCGAAGCCCGCCCCCATGCCGCCGAGGTCGTCCTCCCACGCCTCGGCCCGGACGTGGCGCGGCTCGCCCTGTTCGAGGCCGATCGGCCGATCGAGGGATACGACGCCGCGATGGCCGGGCCAGTCGGCGGGGATCTCGATGGCCAGGGCGCCGACGGGGTCGATGAGCCTCAGGTCGAGCGGGCTCCCGAACCCGGGCCGGCCGCCGACGCTCTGGTCGAGGGGGGGCCGATACGGGGGGCGCAAGGGCGAATCGACGCGGAGGATCCGGTCGAGGTAGGCGGGGCCGAAGACGATAACGCGGCCGGGCATGGTCGACACTCCATCGTTGCGGCCTGGGGCGGCGGGAACGCGGGAGCCTCCGTGTTCAGCCGCGACGCCGCGAGTCTATAATACGGGGATTGCCCGCCGTGGCTCCCCCGCGTCGTGTCCAAGGAGAGTAGGGTGTCGGTCGATATCGAATCGGACGTGGAATCATTGGATCACCCCGTGGACAACGCGCCGGTGCGGTCGATGGCCCACCACGGGCTCACCGTGGAGGGGTACTCGCGCGCCGCCGTGCAGACGTACTGGCGGGTCCCGGAGCTGAAGGTGGGCTTCGACCTCGGCGCCCAGCCGTGGTCGTTCATGACCACGCCGAACTGGTTCGTCTCGCACTCCCACCTCGACCACATCGCGGCGCTGCCGGTGCTGATCGCCCGGCGTCGGATGATGAAGATGGAGACGCCGACGATCTACCTCCCCACGGAGGCGGTCGAGGGGGTCAACATGCTCCTGCGCGCCTACCAGCGGCTCGACCGCGGCCGGATGCCGGTCAAGCTCGTCGGCGTGGAGCCCGGGCAGGAAGTCGCGCTGTCGCGCGAGCTGGTCGTCCAGGTGATGGCGACCCGCCACACGATCCCCTCGCTGGGCTTCCTGGTCTGGGAGCGCCGGAAGAAGCTGAAGCCCGAGTACCACGACCTCTCCGGGGAGCAGATCCGCGACCTGCGCCTCTCCGGCGTGGAGGTGTCGTCGGAGATCCGGATCCCGAAGGTGGCCTACATGGGGGACACCGCCCCGGCCGGCCTGGACGCGAACCCGGAGGCGTACAAGGCCCAGATCCTCATCATGGAGATGACGTTCGTCGCGCCCAACGAGCGGGCGTCGGTGATCCACAAGTACGGCCACACCCACCTCGACGACATCATCGCCCGCGCCGAGCGGTTCGAGAACGAGGTCATCGTGGCCTCCCACTTCAGCACCCGCCTGCACCCCGATCACATCCAGCGTATCGTCGACCGCCGCCTGCCGGACTCCCTCCGCTCGCGGCTCAGGGTCTGGCTCTGACAACCCCCGCCCCGACGAATGAAGCCACGGCCGCCCGTGGCTTCGTTCGCGCGCCAGGGTTTCCGCGGTGTCGACGTAAGTATTTGTCGAGCATTCTATTGCGGGAATAGTGGTTGGCTTCGTTCGTCGAACTCGATCGAGTTTTCCCTGACCTTCCCGGATTCTGGCGGCCATCATCACGGCCGGCCTGGGAAGCCAAGCGAGACGGCCGTCGGGATTCGCGACGACCGGTCGAGCCGGCGTCTGGACTCCGATCGCGCCCTGCACGTCGTCCCCCCCGCCTGACCGCTTCGCGGTCTGTCCCCCCCCGCGAGGGGGGAGGCCGTTCATGAAACCTTTCCCCCGGAGAGGGCGGAGGTCGTTCGCCTGGTAACACCGCTGCCGGGTAGTACGGACACGCCTCGGTCCCGCGGTGCCAGGTCCCTTCACTGTCGCCGAATTGTCAAGGAACGATGATCCAACACGGACAATCACCTCGCCTCGTCCCCGGATTTCATGTTTCCGGCCCGAATTGGCCCATCGAACTGGGATTGAGACCCTGGGAGCGAGCGTGGGTTCGACGTCGGAGCGCGGCGCGCCCTTTGCCTGGTCCCAACTCATCCGCCAGGAGGCGGGCACCATGGAAGATAGACACCCTTGGAGGTGATCAATGGCCGCGCAGAATAGGGGCAGGACGGGCGGCGACGAGGAGAACTACGACGACTCGGGCCGCGCCCATGACAGCCGAGGTCGGTTCACGGGCGACACGGAGGGGGGAAGTCGCGGTGGCGGCGGCGGTGGCGGAGGCGGGTCGGAAGGCTCGGGGTCGGGCCGGTCGCAGGGTGGCTCTTCGTCGGCCTCGGATCGCGACGAGCGGGGCCGGTTCACGTCGGATGACGACGACGACGATCGCGGGTCGCGGGGCGGGAAGGGCGGCGGGTCCGGCGGCGGCCAGTCGCGATCCGGCGGCGGCGGTCGCGGGTCGGAAGGCTCGCAGGGGGGGCGGTCGCAGGGGGGATCCAACTCCTCCTCGACCCCGGATCGCGACGAGCGGGGCCGCTTCACCTCGGATGACGATGATGACGACGGCGGCTCTCGGGGGAAGAAGGGGGGCGAGTCCGGCGGCGGCGGCCAGTCGCGATCCGGCGGCGGGGGCGGCGGTCGCGGGCGCGGGTCGTCGGGCCGGTCCCGTCGGCGCGGTAGCGTCCTGAGCCGGGCCATCCGCGTGCTGGATGAGATCGAGTCGCGGCTCCACGAACTCCGCGAGGAGCTGGAGGAAGAGGAGGAGGACGACGACAATTCCAGGTCGAAGGGGCGCGAGGGCGCGCGGTCCTCTCGCGATCGCGACGACGATGATGAGGACGACCGCTCGGGCGGCGGCCAGGGCCGCGTGACCAACCCCGAGACCGACCGTCGCCTGAAGCAGAACCGCGACGACTGATCGCGCGCCGCGGCCGAGGCGCCCGGACGCGAACGAGCCGCGGGGGGGGGGGGGGGGGGGGGGGG